>CAZLYE010000432.1:0-4993 GCA_964562865.1 uncultured Binatia bacterium (SeqCode)
GTGCGCTGGGACGAGACGCGGCACATCGCCGCCGGACCACACTCCTACCTGCCGGCGGTCACCGACGGGCGTATCGGCGTCGTGTGGGCACCGGCGGTCGCGCGGGGCTTCGTGCCGGCACTGGGGCCCGCTCCGGCGGCCCAGCTCGAGCCCCGGGCCGCGAGGTAGACGAGCCCAACGACGTCGAAGACGGTCTCCCGCGCGCGCCGCACGAGCCAGAGCGCCAGCCCGATCGCAGGCGGGATCCCGAGCCACCGGCACAGCGCTACCCCGCCTCCCTCCTGCGTTCCGAGCGCGCCGGGCACCACGATCCCCGTGGCGCGGATCGGCTGCGCGAGCCCCTCGATGATCAGCGCGTCCTGCCACCCGATCGGCGCCTGGAGCAACCGCAGGACGACCCACACCTCGGCGGCCGACGCAAGCCACGCGAGCATGTGCCACGCGCCGGCGACGGCGAGCGTGCGCCGCGCGTCGCCGTACACGGCCGCGAGGCGCGCGTCGAGCCGCGTCGCGATCCCCTGCATGCGATCCGCCAGCCGGTCGGACGGCAGCAGCCACGCGACCCACCGCGCGGCGGCGCCCGCCGCGCCCCGCTGCTGTACGCGCATGAGCGCCAGGCCGAAGCCGGCGAGGACCACCAGCAGCCCCGCGATCGCGGCCGGCGCGACCAGGGTCCAGCCGAGCCGGACGAGCAGGGCTCCCAGGCCGAGCACGACGAGCAGCGCCTGCGTGATGGTGAGGGCGGTCCGGCTGACGACGACGGCGGCGGCCGCCGCGGAGCCGGACGTGCCATCCGCGCGCAGCAGCATCGCCTTCAGCGGCTCGCCGCCGACGCCCGTCGGCGCGACGCTGTTCACCGCCTCGCCGGCGACCCGGACGAGCCAGAGCCGCCCGAACGGGACCCGCACCCCGAAGGCTCGCAGCACGGCGCGCCATCCGAACGCGTCGGCGAGCGAGGCGAGCGTGTACGGCACGAAGGCGAGCAGGAGATACGGCCCGAGCCGCACGAGCCGCCGCCCGAGGTCGGCGACGCCCTCCTCGTGGACGAGCCACGCGAGGAGGAGGAGACCGGCCGTCCCGGTCACGATCCCGACGGCGGTCCGGGACGTGTCGCGCTCTGGCGCGCGCACGACCTCCGGCGCGCTGTCGTCCGGCGCGGCCGCGATCACGACGCTCCCGCCCGGGCCGTGGCCGCGGAGGCGTTCGACACGAGCCACACGCGGCCGATCCGACACGACGACGATCCCTCGACGTCGAGGTCGGCGCCGGGCGGGCCTCGCGACGGATCCGTCACCAGCACGACCGGACGCCCCGAGCGCCACCGGCGCCGGAACTCCGCCCGGTCGAGGAAGAGCTGCGGCGTCTCACCCTGCAGGAACGTCGGCGGGACGAAGCCCGCGGGCTCGAGGAGCGCGATCGGCCGCCGGGCGTAGTAGGCGAGCCCACCGACAACCTGGTACTCCTCCGTCGCCTCGAAGACGATCTGCGTGTCCGGCGGCATCTCGCGCGCGATCGTCTCGGCGACGGGCTTCCACGAGAGGAGCGGCGCGAGCCGGCCCTCGGCGGAGACGATGATCACGCTGAACGCCGCCGCGCCCACCCCGAGCGCCGCCGTCCACGCCAGGGAGCTTCGCCGGAGGGCCGCCGCCCACGCGAGGGCGCCCGAGACGACCAGCGTGACCCCGGCGGCCACGAGGAGATCGCCGAGCGCCGGGAGCGCGAGCCCGGCCTCGACCTGCGCCAGCACGCGCGGACCCGCCACGAGACCGAGGAGTCCCGCAACGAGCAGGATCGCCGACAGCCCGACCAGGAAGGACCACGCGGACGAACGCGTCCGGCCGAGCTGCGTCGTCCCCGAGGCGGCGAGGAGTGCCACGGCGGGGAGCGCCGGCTCGCTGTAGTGCTCGAGGCGCGACGGCGCGAAGGAGAAGAAGACGAGCACCCACGCGAACCAGAGCCATGCGAGGGCGTCCGGCCGCCGACCTGCATGCGCGCGACGGACGGCAAACGGCACGAGGACGAGCCACGGCGCGCTCCGGAAGCAGAACGCCCCCCAGAACGCCGGGAGCGAGATCCCCTCGGAGTCGCGCGGCAGCTTCCGATCGAAGAAGAAGAGCAGGTGCTGGTTCACGAACTGGTCCCACAGGAAGCCGGGCTGCCGGAGGCTCACGACCGCGTGCCACGGCGCGCAGAGGAGGAGGAGCACGGCGACCCCGAGCCACGGTCTGAGCACGCGGAGCCCGCGGCCGCCGTCCTCCCACCAGGCGAGCCCGGCGACGACGGGCGCGACGACCACGATCGCCACGAGCCCTTTCGTGAGCTCTCCGAGCCCGAGGGCCACGTACATGCCGACCAGGCACCACGTCCGCGCGCGCCCCTCCCGCCTTCGCGACTCGACCCAGCAGAGCACCGCGAGGACGACGAGCGCCAGGAGCAGGCTGTCGGGACGCAGCGTGCGTGCCTCGATGCCGAAGCCGAGCATCGTCATCAGCATGGCGCCCGCCAGGGCACCATGAGGCGGCCCGAGCAGGAGCTGGCCGAGACGGTAGGTGCCCACGACCGCGATGACCGCGGCCAGCACGGAGACGATGCGCGCCCGCTCGTCCACGGCACCGAGCCGGAAGGCGAGCGCCGTGAGCCAGTAGAGCAGCGGAGGTTTGGTGAGCATGGCCTGGCCGTTCAGTCGCGGCACCACCCAATCGCCGGAGACGACCATCTCGCGGGCCACCTCCGCGTACCGCCCCTCGTTGGAGGTGAAGTCGAGGAACGGCGAGACGCCGAGCCCGACGGAGAGCAGCACCCCGAGCGCCAGCCCCAGGAACCCGACCCGCACGACTCGCTTCCCCGGCAGGTCGTCTAGCGGCCGGCGAGGGGGCCGTCAACGCGCCATGCAAACTCGCGCACCCCGTGCACGGCCGCCACGACAGCGCCGCGGATGCCGTGCCGGCCGCCACGGCCGCCGGGACGGCCGGCCGCGCGACACCGCGACGATCTCCCTGGCACGCGGCCTGCACCGCGCCGCTGCACCATGCGCGTCAAGATCCTCGTCGCCAGCCTTCTCCTCGTCGCCGCCTCCGCATCCGCGCAGGTGGTGAGCACGTTCTCGTCGCCTCCCGGGAGCGCGACGGACCTGCTCACCCGCGCGTCCCGTATGGCCGCCGACACGCAGCGGCGCTTCGAGAAGCCACGGACCCCCGGCACCGTCTGGGCGCACGGCTCCGTGACCGGCCAGACCCGCCCGGCCGGCTGGCGCTAGCACCCGCGCACGGCCGAAAAACGCTGCCGCGACGGCCGCGTCGACCGGAATCGTCAAGCTAAATTTCCGTCTGATCCGCTTGACTTCGTCTCCTCCCACGCATACGAGCGATCGTCCCCGTCCGCCCCAACACGGGAAGATCCTTGCGCGCGGAATTCCTACCGCTCTCGCGCCCCTCCATCGGGGAGGCGGAGATCCGGGAGGTCGTCACCTGCCTCCGATCGGGCTGGCTCACCAGCGGCCCACGCGTCGCTGAGTTCGAGGAGACGTTCGCGCGCACGGTGAGGGCGGCCCACGCCGTCGCCGTGACGTCGGCCACCGCCGGTCTCCACCTGGCGCTCCTCGGGCTCGGCATCGGCCCCGGCGGCGAGGTGATCACCTCGCCGATGACCTGGGCCTCGACCGGGAACATGATCCTGGCCGTCGGCGCGCGGCCGGTCTTCGTGGACGTCGATCCCCGGACGCTGAACGTGGATCCCGCGGCGGTCGCGGCCGCGGTCGGGCCGCGGACGCGCGCGATCCTGCCGGTGCACTTCGCCGGCCAGCCGGCCGACCTGGATGCGCTCGGGGCGATCGCCGACCGCCACGGTCTCGCGCTGATCGAGGACGCCGCGCACGCCCTCGGCACCGTGTACCGGGGACGTCCCGTCGGCGGTGGGAGCACGGCCGCCGTCTTCAGCTTTCACCCGATCAAGGCGATCACGACCGGCGAGGGCGGCATGATCACCACCGAGGACGGCGCGCTCGCGGAGCGCCTGAGGCTCCTCCGGTTCCACGGGATCGCACGCGACGCGTGGAAGCGCTACGGGCGGCGGGGAAACCCGGACTACGAGGTCGTCACGCTCGGCTTCAAGTACAACATGACGGACCTGCAGGCGGCGATCGGCATCGCCCAGCTCGCGCGCCTCGAGGAATTCATCGAGGCACGCACGCGGCTCGCGCTCCGCTACGTCGAGGCCCTCCGCGACGTCCCGGGCGCCGAGATGCTCGAGCCGGTCGCGTATCCCGCCCGGCACGCCTGGCACCTCCTCGTCGTGCGCCTGCCCCTCGAGCGGCTCCGCGTCGGACGCGACGAGGTGATGGACGCCCTCATCGCCGCCAACATCGGCGTCGGGCTCCACTTCAAGGCGCTGCACCTCCACCGTCTCTACCGGGAGCGGCTCGCCCTGCCGCCGGCGGCCCTGCCGCACGCGACGGACGCGTCGGCGCGCATCCTCTCGCTCCCGCTCTTTCCCGACATGACGCCGGACGACGTGCGCGACGTCACGAGCGCCCTCGGCGAGGTCCTCGAGCGACATGCGGCCTGAGCCTATCCTGCCCGAGCCCGCCCACGGCGCGGGCGAGGCGATCCCACCCGCCGTCTCCGTCGTGATCCCCGTCTTCAACGAGGCGGCGAACCTCGCCCACCTGGACGAGCGCGTTGCCCGCGTCCTCGCCGCCCTCGATCGTACGTCGGAGGTGATCTACGTCGACGACGGCAGCACGGACCGCTCGTTGGCGGAGCTGCTCGTGATCCAGGCGCGGCGCGCCTCGGTGACGGTGGTGGCGCTTGCCCGCAACGCCGGTCAGCACGCGGCCGTGCTCGCCGGGTTCGCGCAGGCCCGCGGCGACGTGCTCGTCACGCTCGACGCGGATCTCCAGAACCCGCCCGAGGAGATCCCGCGGCTGCTCGCCGCCATCGACGCGGGCCACGACGTCGTCGGGACGCGGCGCCAGGGCCGCTCCGATCCATTCCTC
>CAZLYE010000433.1:0-3111 GCA_964562865.1 uncultured Binatia bacterium (SeqCode)
GGCATCGTGGGCGGTGCGATCGAAGTGGAGCGGGACGCCGTCCGCCGTCGTACCGAGCTGCACCGTCTCCATCGAAGCGCGGATCGGGGCGCCCGTCGCCGCCTCGGTGAGGCCGAGCCCCTCGAGGATCTTCACCTGGCCCGCCGCCGTGGCGCCGCCGTGGCTCCCCATCGAGGGCACGATGAACGGCCGTGCGCCGATCTCCCGCAGCACGGCCACGAGCGTCCGAAGGACGATCACGACGTCGGCGATGCCGCGGCTGCCGGCCGTGATCGCGACCGTCCTTCCCGGGGCGATGCGTCCGCGGATGCCGATCCGCTCGAGCTCGGCGCGCACCGCCGCGGCGACGTCGTCCACGCGCGGCGCCTCGAAGCGCTGCCGGACGCGGAGCATACGGGGGTACGGCATCGGTCCCGCCGGCGCTATAGCCGCCGGGTGGCGCGTCCGTAAAGCGCCGGGTCCGGTTGCCGCGCGGCCGGCGGGAGGGCTATGCCTCCCCGCGATGGAGCGTCCGCTGCGCGTCGAGGAGCTCGATCACGTCGTCATCCGGTGCCGCGACCAGGCGCGCTCGCTCGACTTCTACACGCGGGTGCTCGGCCTGCCCGAGGAGCGGCGCATCGACGCGATCGGGCTCGTCCAGCTCCGCGCCGGCCGGAGCATGGTCGACCTCGTGCCCGCCGACCCGCCACCGACGCACGAGGGACGAAACGTCGATCACGTGTGTCTCGGAGTGGACGCGCCGGACGTCGCGGCGATGGCGCGCTGGCTCCGGGAGCAGGGCGTCGAAGTGCTCGGCGATCCGGCGGAGCGCTACGGCGCGCGCGGGATGGGGCTCTCGATCTACGTCCTCGATCCGGACGGGAACATCGTCGAGCTGAAGCAGAGCCCTAGGCCGCCCGCTTGAGGTCTTCGGCCGGGGTCGCGGCGTCCGCAGGGCGCGGGCGGTCGCGTACGGTGCCCCTCGCCACCACGACCACCAGCCAGAGGGCGGCCGCGAAGCTGACCGGAGCGAGCCAGGTGAGGTCGGTGGTCGGAGAGGCCAGGCCGACGAGCGAGAACGCCTGGCTGCCCACCATCGCCGCCATCGGATCCGTGAAAGTCGTCATCATGTCCGTGCCCTCCTCGACCCAGCCAGGAGCAAGGGCGGTGCCAGGCGAGGGACGGGACGCCCCGTCGTGGCGGCGCGGGTTTCGGGCGGTCGCCCGGCGCGTCCCGGCTGCGTCGGGTGCCCAATTCTCCATGCAGTGTACACCGGAGTTGGCAGCGCCCCCCGGGACGGGACGGTGTGCTATGCCGCCTCCGGGTGAGATGAGCGCGCGCAGGCGGGTGGTCGTGATCGAGGGCGAGGACGCGGCCCCCGAGGCGGTGCGGCCGACGCTCGCGCTCGTCGACCGGCTCGGGCTCCCGCTCGAGTGGGTGCACCCGCCCGCCGCCGACCACGACGCGACCCGCCGCGCAATCGACGCCTCCGACACGACGCTCTTCGGGGCGACGAGCGGGCGGAGCGCGGCGGCGCTCTTCCACCTCCGCTGGGGCCGGGCCACCTACGCGAACGTGCGCCCGGCCCGCTGGCGGCCCGGGTACCGGAGCCCCCTCGCCCATCCGGCGGGAGTCGACCTCGTGATCGTGCGCGAGAACCTCGAGGACCTCTACGTCGGGGTGGAGGGCGAGCTCGGGGCTCTCCGTCCGCTCGGGCTCGTGAGCCCGATGGCACGCCGTCCCGTCGCCGACATGGGTCCCGGGCGCTTCGCGCTCAAGGTGATCACCGAGGCGGGCTCCGAGCGCGTGATCCGCTTCGCGTTCGCGCTCGCACGCCGGCGGAAGGCGGCGGGCCGACCCGGCAAGGTGACGTGCGCCGCCAAGTACAACATGCTGCCCGGGACCGACGGTCTGTTTCGCGACGTGGCACGGCGGGTCGCGGCCGAGCATCCGGACGTCGCGTTCGAGACCTTCATCGTCGACGACTTCGCGCGCCGGCTGGTCGCGGTGCCGCACGAGCTCGACGTGGTCGTGCTGCCGAACCTCTACGGCGACGTGCTGTCGGACGTCGCGGCGGGCGTGATCGGCGGGCTCGGCCTCGCGCCGAGCGGCTGCTACGGCGACGGCTACGCGTACTTCGAGTCGGCCCACGGGAGCGCTCCCGACATCGCCGGGAAGGGCGTGATCAACCCGACCGCGACCATCCTGTCCGCCGTGATGATGCTCGAGTACCTGGGCTTCGCCGACGCCGCGCGGCGGCTCGAGCGGGCGGTCGAGCGCGTCTACGCCGACGGGGGCCCGCTCACGCCGGACCAGGGCGGGAGCGGCACGACCCTGGAGTTTTCGGACGCGGTTGCGCGATACTTGTCGTAGCGGGAGGTGGCGCATGCGCGACGGCCGGAGGATCGTCGACACCGACACGCATCAGATGGAGCCGGCGGAGGTGTGGGAGCGCTACATCGGTCCCGAGTTCCGGGACCGCGCGCCCCGCCTCCAGCCCGGGAGCCGCGCGAACCTGGTCGAGGGCGAGTCGCTGACCGCCGAGGACAAGTACCCGTTCCACTCCCCGGAGTTCATCGCGGCGCTCATGCGCGGCATGGCGCGCTTCCGGACTGCGGCGGAGACCGGGTTCAGCCCCGCGAGCCGACTCGCCGACATGGATCGCGAGGGTGTCGACGTGCAGATCGTCTACCCGACGGTCGGCGGGCAACTGCTCGGGCGCGAGTTCCGGGACCCGGGTCTTCTCGCCGCGTGCTGCCGCGCCTACAACGACTGGAGCGCCGAGTACTGCAGCGCGAGCCCGGAGCGGCTGCGCTGGGCCGCGATGCTGCCGTTCCAGGACGCGGAGCTCGCGATCGCCGAGGCGCGGCGCACCGCCGCGATGGACGCGGTCGCCTTCTACGTCCGCCCGAACCCGATCCAGGGCCGGAACCTCCATCATGCGGCGAATCTCCCGCTGTGGGCGGAGATCGAGCGCCTGGGCGTCCCCGTCTCGATCCACGACTCCGGCTCGCCGCGCGTGCCCTCGTACGGCGACCGGATGGAGACGCACACGACCGGCCACATCCTCGCGCATCCCTTCGAGGCGATGTCCGCGATGACCTGCCTCGTCTGGTTCGGCATCTTCGAGCG
>CAZLYE010000434.1:0-4266 GCA_964562865.1 uncultured Binatia bacterium (SeqCode)
AGTGGCTCGCGGGATAGACCTGCACCTGGTCGATCTTCCGCAAGGTCGTGCCGCGCAGCGGATCGATCTCGCAGAGCGCGTCGATCGTGTCACCGAAGAGCTCGACGCGGATCGCCCGCGCCTCCTCGTACGCGGGATAGATCTCGACCACGTCGCCGCGCACGCGGAACGTCCCGCGGCCGAAGTCGTAGTCGCTCCGCTGGTACTGCATGTCGACCAGCTTTCGCAGCATCGCGTCGCGCTCGATCTGCGCCTCGCGCTCGAGGAGCACGAGCATGTCGAAGTAGCTCGCGGGCGAGCCGAGGCCGTAGATGCACGACACGCTCGCCACGACGACGACGTCGTTCCGCTCGAGGAGCGCCTTCGTCGCGGCGTGGCGCATCTTGTCGATCTCGTCGTTGATCGACGCGTCCTTCTCGATGTACGTGTCGGTGGACGGGACGTACGCCTCGGGCTGGTAGTAGTCGTAGTAGCTCACGAAGTAGCGGACGGCGTTCTCGGGGAAGAGCGTCCGGAACTCGTGGTAGAGCTGCGCGGCGAGCGTCTTGTTCGGCGCGATGACGAGCGTCGGGCGGTTGACGTTCGCGACCACGTGAGAGACCGTGAAGGTCTTCCCGCTCCCCGTGACGCCGAGGAGGACCTGCTCGCGGTCGCCGCGCTCGACCCCCTCGGTCAGTGCCGCCACCGCGTGCGGCTGATCGCCCTGCGGGCTGAAGTCCGCCTGCAGCCGGAACGTTCCCTCGCGCCGCATGCTCGGCGGATCATACCAGCAGCGGTCGAGGGCTCAACGTTGCGCTCCCGGCGCCGGTGTGGTTTCGAGGGGCACCACAACCAACCGAGGGAGGCTCGCATGCGGAGGCTAGGGGCAACGCTCGCCGGGTTCGTCTGTCTGATCGCGCTCGCTGCGCCGGTGCCGGCTGCGGACAACGGCGGCGCCGTGAGCTTCACCGTGGTGAACGTCGAGTACGAGGGCTCGAAGCTCTGGCTGCCCGGCACGCTCGTGGTGAAGAAGGGCGCGCAGGTGACGATCAAGCTCATCAACAACGTGAAGTCGGATCCCAACCAGCACGGCTTCGCGATCCCCGGCTACAACATCGCCGAGATCGTGAACCGCGGGGAGCCGAAGGAGATCAAGTTCACCGCCGACAAGCCCGGGATCTTCCCGATCATCTGCCAGCTCCACCCCGCCCACGTCGGCGGCCAGCTGGTCGTCCTCGAGCACTAGGCCCCAGCCAGTGGTGCGGCGCGCATCGCCCCATCACTGCCGCCCCTTCCAGCGGTGGTACTTCTCCACGAACCGACGCCGCTGTCCCGGGTCGAAGCCGCGGTAGGTGTCGTAGTTCTGGCGCAGGCGCTGCTGCTCCTGGGGCGGGAGCGCCTGGAATTCCTGGTAGCGTCGCTCGAGCATCCGTTGGTGCTGCTGCGGCATCTGGCGGTAGCGCTGGTAGTTCTCCCAGGCCCGCTGCTGCTCCTCGGGGCTGAGCTGCTCCCACGCGCGATCGTCCGACTGCGCGGCCGCGGGGCCGGCGACGGCGAGCACGAGGAGCCCGATGGCAGCGATCCGCTTCATCCGTTCGACGGCTCTGGTCCTCCGTCGGGCGTCTCCGGCTCGTCGTCGAGCGTGGTCGTCTGGATCGCCTCGAAGTGCTCGAGCTTCTCGAGATTCCTCAGGAGGGGAAGGTTCATGAACTTGTCCGGTGCCGCGGCCAGCTCGGCAGGCAGCTCGTCGACGTGCTGGCCGACGCGCGGTGTCTTCGCGCGGGCCGTGCGGGTGGGTCCGGCGGGCGGCCGCGGGCGGCCGGCGCTCGCCGCGGGGGTCTTCCGCATCCGCGTGAGGAGGGCCGGGCCGCCGTCGGGCGAGTAGGTCACCACCCCGACCGCGAGGACGGCGACTGCCGCCGTCGCGATCGCGACCGCGGGCAGGGGGAACCAGCTCGTCCACCAGCGCCGCGCGGGAGAATCCACCTCCTCGGCCGCGGCATGCCGCACCCGGCGGAGCGTCGCCTGCTCGAGCCCCTCGCCGACGAAGGCCTCCATCGGGAGCGTCTCCAGCACGCTCAGCACCCGCTCGGTGCCCGCGAGCTCACGACGGCACGTCTCGCAGCCCGCGAGGTGCGCGTCGAGCGCAGCGCGCCGCCGCGGCGTGAGCTCGCCGTCGACCGCCGCCGTCATCATCTGCTGCGCGCGTCCACATCGCATACGTTTTCCTCCTAGAGATGGTCCCGCAGGGTCTTCTTGAGGCTCTGCGTCGCCCGGAAGAGAAGCGCCTTCACCGCCCCCTCCGTGCACCCGAGCGCCTCCGCCACGTCGCGGTAGGCGAGGCCGTCGACGCGCGACAGGAGCAGCGCTGCTCGCTGCTTCGGCGGGAGCGCGGCGACCGCGACCTCGAGGTGCCCCGTCAGCTCGCGCGCGGCCGCGCGCTCCTCCGGCGTCCGCGCGTCGGGGTCGGGGAGCTGCGGCCCCTCGCGCCGCTCCTCGGCCTCGCCGCGCTGGTCCCAGATGTCGACCCGGAGCTGGCGCTCGGGGCGACGCAGCTCGTTCAGGCAGAGATTGGTCGCGATCGTGAACACCCAGGTGGAGAGGCGACTCTGTGGACGGTAGCGGTGCCGGAACCGGAACACCTGGACGAACACGTCCTGCGTAAGCTCCTCGGCCTGGGCCTCGCTGCCGACGAACCGCCGGGCGTACTGCAGGACGCGGGGGCCGAGCTTCCGGAAGAGCTCCTGGAAGGCCGCCTGGTCGCCCCCCTGCACGCGGAGCATGAGGGCGACGTCGGGGTCGGCGGCGGCGCCGGCCGGCATGGCAGCGGCTGGCATGGCCTCCTCCTGGGCAGGCATGGCGGAGTCCCCGCGCGGCCGCTTCATCTCACTCACGCTGGCAGGCGCCATGCGCGGTGGGATTCTACGCGATGGCCACGAGCCTTCCCAGCCGAGGACGCAGGCCGACACGCGCCTGCAACACCCGAGTTCCGGGCAGGTTTCGGGTCCGCGGCTTCCCTGGACCGTGCGAAGCTGCTAACCGCTGGCCGTGAGCCGGGACTCCCTGGACGCTGCGGCGGCCCGACATCTCGAGCGCATCACCGGGTACCTGCGCGCCTCCGGCCTCCGCCAGATCCCGACCGACGAGGCCGACCTGCGGCGCGAGCTCGCCGCCTTCATGGAGCGTCGCACCCCCGCCCTCCTGGAGCCCTGGCTCCGGGACGTCGGCCCCGCCCTCGGCATCCCGGAGAACGACTGGCCCGGGATCAAGGTCGACCAGGCCGCGGCCGTCGGCCGCTGGGCCCGGCACGTCGCGGACCCGAGCGACATCGAGACCTACGTCTACCTGAGCCGCCACACCCGGCGCGGGTTCATCGCGCGGTTTCCCGCCTCCCGTTTCCTCGCCGCCCAGATGCGCTTCACCCAGCTCCTAGTCGAGGACATCCGGCGCGAGTACGCACGCGAGCCGGCCCGCGGCGACCGCCTCCGTCAGCTCCTCTCCCAGGAGTTCCAGGAGCGTGTCCTCCACGTGACGGACTTCTTCGTGCAGGCGCGCGAAGAGCAGCTGCGCGAGCAGGAGGCGGCCTACCGCGAGGAGCTCCTCGAGCAGGAGGCGAGCTACCGCCGGGCGATCGACGCCGCTCCGGCCTGCATCCTCATGGTCGACGCCACGGAGGGGACGCTCCTCGACGTGAACCACGTGGCGGAGCGTCTCCTCGGTTATGCCCGCGAGGATCTCCGCGGACGGGCCTTCCAGGAGGTCCACCCCACCTCGGAACGCTCGCGGGCGGTGGCCCTCTGGCGCGCGGCCCTCGACCGGGGTCATGCGAGCCGGGACGACCTCCACCTCCTCACCCGGCGCGGCGAGGCGATCCCCGTGTTCGCCAACGCCGGCTACATAGAGTACGGCCCGCGCCGCTGGGTGCAGCTCATCTGCGTCGACATCTCGGACCAGAAGCGCCTCGAGAGCCAGCTCATCCAGTCCGAGAAGATGGCGGCCATCGGCCAGCTCGCCGCGGGCATCGCGCACGAGCTCCGCAACCCGCTCGCGATCGTCATGAACGCGCTCTACGACCTCGGCCACATCCTCGACGGCGCCAACACGGAGGTCACCGAGGATCTCCGGATCGCCGAGGAGGAGATCGGGCGCGCCCAGGCCATCATCAAGAACCTCCTCGAGTTCTCGCGCGAGTCGGGAGCCGAGCTGGAGACGCTCGACGTGAACGAGCTCCTCACGCGCACGCTGCAGCTCATGCAGAAGTACCTCCAGGACAACGGCGTCCGGGTC
>CAZLYE010000435.1:0-8895 GCA_964562865.1 uncultured Binatia bacterium (SeqCode)
CTTCTGGGTGTCGGTGACCTCGACGCGCGCGCCCGACGCCGTCTCGAGCCAGCCGCGGTCCCCCACCTGCCCGCCCGACTCGGCGTAGAAGGGCGTCTCCGCCGTCACGACGTCGACGGTGGCGCCCGCGCGGACGGGGCCGCGCGTCTCGGTCCCCTCCGCGAGGAGGGCCAGCACCTCGGACTCCCACTCGGCGACGTGGTCACCGACGAAGCGCGTCGCGAGCCCGCCGCCGACGGCCGAGCCGGGCGCACCCTCGGCGTCGACGAATCGCTGGGCACCGCGCGCGCGGGCGCGCTGCGCCTCCATCTCGCGATCGAACCCGGCACGGTCGACGTCGAGCCCCTCGCCCGCGAGGATGTCCTCGGTCAGGTCGAGCGGGAAGCCGTAGGTGTCGTAGAGCCGGAACGCAACGTCCCCCGGGAGGACGCGCGCGCCGGCCCGTCGCGCGCGCTCCACCTCGCCGGCGAGGAGCGCGAGGCCGCGGTCGAGCGTCACGGCGAAGCGCTCCTCCTCGCTCTTCACGACCTCCGCGATCCGCCGGTGCCCCTCGACCACGTCCGGATAGGCGCGGCCCATCGCGTCGACGACGGCGTCGACCACGCGGTGGAGAAACGGGCCGTCGAGGCCGAGGAGCTTCCCGTGGCGGGCCGCGCGGCGCAGCAGGCGCCGCAGCACGTACCCACGCCCCTCGTTCGACGGGAGGACGCCGTCGGCAACGAGGAACGTGACGGCGCGCCCGTGATCAGCGATCACGCGGAGCGACACGTCGTCGCGCTCGGACGCGCCGTAGCGCCGGCCCGAGAGCCGCTCGGCACGCGCCACGACCGCGCGGAGGACGTCCACCTGGTAGTTGTCGCCCACCCGCTGGAGCACGGTGCATATCCGCTCGAACCCCATGCCCGTGTCGACGTGCTTCGCGGGCAGCTCGGTCAGCCGGCCTCCCTCGTCGCGGTTGTACTGGATGAAGACGAGGTTCCAGAGCTCGATGAAGCGTGCGCAGCCGCCGTTCACCGCGCAGCGGTGGCCGGCCACGCCGCGTCGGTCGCACGCGTCGGGCCCGCGGTCGATGTGGATCTCGGAGCACGGGCCGCACGGCCCCGTCTCCCCCATCTCCCAGAAGTTCTCGGCGTCGAAGCGGAGGATGCGATCGCACCCGACGTCCGTCCGCTCGGCCCAGAGGCGTGCGGCCTCGTCGTCGGTCGTGTGGACGGTGGCGTAGAGGCCGTCCTTCGAGAGCTTCCACACGCGGGTCAGGAGCTCCCACGCCCAGTCGATGGCCTCGCGCTGGTAGTAGTCGCCGAAGGACCAGTTGCCGAGCATCTCGAAGAACGTGTGGTGAGAGGTGTCGCGCCCCACCTGCTCCAGGTCGTTGTGCTTGCCGCTGATGCGGAGGCACTTCTGGGAGTCGACGGCGCGGGCGTACGGGCGGGTCTCCTTGCCGAGGAAGACCTGCTTGAACTGCACCATGCCCGCGTTGGTGAAGAGCAGGCTCGGGTCGTTCTCGGGCACGAGGGGCGCGCTCGGGACGACGGTGTGACCGCGCCCCCGGAAGAAGTCGAGAAAGCTCCCCCGGATCTGGTCCCCGGTCACGGCGTCGTTCTAGCCGCTCCCCTCCAGAGCGGCAACCCGATCGCCCGACAGACGATCACTGCGGCTCGCCGAGCAGCTCGACGATCACGTCCTCCGCGAACCCGCGGCTCGCGAGGAAGCGCCAGCCGCGCGCGACGTCCCGCGTGCGGCCGAGGGCACGCCGGGCCCACTCGACCTCCGGCTCGCCCTCGCGCGACGCCTCGACCGCGGCCGCGACGAGCTCCTCGGGGAGCCCGCGCGCCGTCAGGTCCGCCTCGATGCGGAGGCTCCCCGCGCCGCGCGCCCGGAGCGCCCGCGCCCGCTCGTGCGCGAAGGCACCGTCGCCGACCCACCCGAGCTCGCGGCAGCGGGCGACCGTCGCCGCCGCCGTCTCGCGCCCGTAGCCGAGCGCGACGAGCCGCGCCTCGAGGTCCGCCTCGGTTCGGGCCGTGTGCCGGAGGAGCCGCGCCGCCACGTCGAGCGGGGTCGGCGCGGCCCGCCGCCGGTCAGAACCGGTCGACCTTGATCGGTTCCTCCCCAGCTTGTCCCGGCTCCCGGTCGAAGTCGTCCCACCGGCCGTCGCTCGTGGAGGAGATGCCACGCGCCTTCAGCGCGAAATCGTCCGGGTTGGTCGACTGCGCGAGCGCCTCCTCGAACGTGATCAGTCCCTCGCGCCAGAGGGACATCAGCGACTGGTCGAACGTCTGCATGCCGTAGGTGGTGTAGCCGCGCGCGATCACGTCGCGGAGCTCGCGCGTCCGCTCGGGGATCGCGATGCACTCGCGCACGAGCCCGGTCGAGATCATGACCTCGACGGCGGGCACCATGCCGAGGCCGTCCGCCCGCGGCACGAGCCGCTGGCTGATGCAGCCCTTGAGGATGCTCGCGAGGATGAGCCGGGCCTGACCGCGCTGGTGGTCGGGGAAGGCCGAGATCACGCGCGTGACGGTCTCCGCCGCGTCGAGCGTGTGGAGGGTGGACATCACGAGGTGACCGGTCTCCGCCGCGAGGATGGCGGTCTCGATCGTCTCGAGGTCGCGCATTTCGCCGACCAGGATGACGTCCGGGTCCTGGCGCAGCGCGCCCTTGAGGCCGGCGGCGAAGCTCTGGCAGTCGCTCCCGATCTCGCGCTGCGTGATCACCGACTGCTCGTCGCCGTGGATGTACTCGATCGGGTCCTCGATCGTGATGACGTGCCGGTTGGCGGTGCGGTTGATGTGGTCGACCATCGCGGCGAGCGTGGTCGATTTGCCGCTACCCGTGGTGCCCGTGACGAGCACGAGCCCGCGGCGTTCCGCCGCCACCCGCTCGATCACCGGCGGGAGGTTCAGCTCGCGGATCTTCCACACGCGCGGCGGGATGAGACGGAGCGCCGCCTGGAGCCCGCCCTTCTGGTAGAAGACGTTCACGCGGAAGCGACCGAGCTCCGGATCGCCGTAGCCCGCGTCCACCTGCAGGCCTTCCTTCAGGCGGCTACACTGCGTGTCGGAGAGCAGCTCCTGCGTGATCAGCGAGATGGTGTCGACGTCCAGCCGCCCCGCCTCTTCCCACGGGATGAGCGTACCTGCGACGCGGAAGATCGGCGGCGCGCCGACCTTCAGATGAATGTCCGACGCCTGGCGGGAGACGCCCTCCCGCAGGATGGTCTTCAGGTCCACGTGTCAGTCCTTTCCGCCCCTCCCCCTCCGGGCGGCCTCCGCCGCCCGCGCTCCCTCTGCACCAATCACTGCATTTGCCCCGTTGCCCCCCTCCGGCGCGGCGGACGCCGCGTCGGTCCTCAATCCGAACTTTGCACGTACCTTGGCTTCGATGGTCGCGGCCACGTCGGGATGCTCGCGCAGGAAGTCGCGCGCGTTCTCCCGTCCCTGGCCGATCCGCTCGCCGTTGAAGGCGTACCAGGCGCCGGTCTTCTCGACGATGCCCTGCTCGGAGGCGATGTCGATCAGCTCGCCCTCCTTCGAGATGCCGGTGCCGTAGAGGATGTCGAACTCCGCCTCGCGGAACGGCGGGGCGACCTTGTTCTTCACGACCTTCACCTTGGTGCGGCTGCCGATCACCTCGTCGCCGTGCTTGAGGGCGCCGAGCCGGCGGATGTCGAGCCGCACCGAGGCGTAGAACTTGAGCGCGTTGCCGCCCGTCGTGGTCTCCGGGTTCCCGAACAGGACGCCGATCTTCATGCGGATCTGGTTGATGAAGACGACGATCGTGCGGGACTTGGAGATCGTGCCGGTCAGTTTGCGGAGCGCCTGCGACATGAGGCGCGCCTGGAGACCCATCTGCGGGTCGCCCATGTCGCCCTCGATCTCGGCGCGCGGGACGAGCGCGGCGACCGAGTCGATCACGAGCACGTCGAGCGCGCCGGAGCGGACGAGCGTGTCCGCGATCTCGAGCGCCTGCTCGCCGTGATCCGGCTGGGAGATGAGGAGGTCCTCCGTCTTGACGCCGAGCTTCCGGGCGTAGTTCACGTCGAGCGCGTGCTCGGCGTCGATGAAGGCGCAGATGCCGCCGCGCTTCTGGCCCTCGGCGACGAGCTGGAGCGCGAGCGTCGTCTTGCCGGACGACTCCGGCCCGTAGATCTCGACCACCCGGCCGCGCGGGATCCCGCCGATGCCGAGCGCGATGTCGAGGCCGAGCGAGCCGGTCGGGAGCGAGGGGACGTCCTGCGAGAGGGCGTCCTCGCCGAGCTTCATGATGGCGCCCTTGCCGAACTGCTTCTCGATCTGGCTGACCGCGAGGTCGATTGCGCGCTCGCGGTTCACGTCGATGCCCATGTCGCACCCTCCCCCCGCACGCTGTCGCCCGGTGCCACACTCTACCCCGCGCGCGGGGGACTCTCCAGCACAGCGGGCTACATATTTTCAGGGTCGCCCGCCCCGCAGGCGATGGTGGGACACCGGGACGTGGAGCGCGCCCGCCGGCCGGAGACGGCTCTCGTAGAGGACCACCTCCGCGGCCGTCCACGACCCGAGCGGCATCGCATGCGCCTCCTCGATCGCTGCAGCGAGCGCGCCGGCGCCACGCGGCGTGCGCACGCGCCCGATCGTCAGATGGGCGCTGAAGGGCCGGGCCTCGGGTAGGAACCCGAGCGGCGCGAGCGCGCCCTGGACGGCACCCGCGAGCGCGGCGAGCCGCTCGACGTCACCGGCCACGCCCGCCCAGAGGACGCGGGGCCGCCGGATGGACGGGAAGGCACCCAGGCCGGCCGCGGCGAGCGTCAGGGGTCCGGCGGCCGCGGCGACGGGGTCGAGCGCGGCCGAGACCGACGCCACGCGCTCCTCGGCCACCGTGCCGAGGAAGGCGAGCGTCAGGTGGATCTGCGCGGGCTCCGTCCAGCGGACGTCGGCGGCCGCCGCACCCTTCCGGACGCGCGCCTGCGCGCGGGCGACCGCGTCCCGCGCGTCGGGAGGGACGTCGATCGCGACGAAGCAGCGCAAGGGAGCATCACCGGCCGCTCGGCCGGAAGAGGCGCGAATCCGTCACCGGGAGCCCGAGCGCGTGCCGGCGGATCCAGTCGAGCGCCACCTGCGAGGCGAGGAGCTTCACCCAGTCGCGCGTGCCCCACAGCTGGTAGCGACGGGTGACGACCCCCGCGTCCGAGGCCAGCCCGAAGCACACGGTGCCGATCGGCTTCTCCGGCGTGCCGCCGTCGGGGCCGGCGATGCCCGTGATCGCGACCGCGAGCGACGTCCCCAGGCGGCGGCGCGCGCCCGCGGCCATGGCGGCGGCCGTCTCCTCGCTGACCGCGCCGTGCGCGACGAGCGTCTCGTGCGGCACGTCGACGAGCGATTCCTTGACGGTGTTCGCGTAGGCCACGACGCCGCCGCGGACCCAGCCCGAGCTGCCCGGCACGTTCGTCAGCCGGTGCGAGACGAGCCCGCCGGTGCACGACTCCGCGAGCGCGACCGTGAGGCCCCGCTCGGCGAGCAGGCGGCCCACCACCTCCTCCATGCTGACCGCGCCCTCCCCGTACACGAAGGGCCCGATCCGCTCGCGTATGCGCGCCGCGAGCGTCTCGAGCCGCCGCGCGGCCTCGCCGGGCGGGCCGTGCACGACGACGCGCAGCGAGACCTCGGGGAAGCTCGCACGGAAGGACACCCGGCCCTCGGCCGGGTCGACCGCACCGGCGACCATCTCGTCGAGGCCGGATTCCGTCAGCCCGAAGGTCTGGAACGTGCGCGCGAGGTACACGTCGTCGCCGCCGCGGAGCCCGACGAGCCACGGGAGGACCGTCTCCTCCATCATCGGCTTCATCTCGCGCGGGACGCCGGGGAGGACGACCAGGTGCTTCCCCGCGTGTGCGACCCGGTAGCCCGGCGCCGTCCCGAAGGCGTTCGGGACGATCGTCGCGCCGTGGGGAATGAGCGCCTGCTTCAGGTTGTTGAGCGGCATCTCGCGGCCGAGCGCCTCGAAGAGCTTCCGGATGCGCGTCGCGGAGTCCGCGTCCTCGACGAGCGGAACGCCGAGCACCTCGGCGACCACCTCCGAGGTGAGGTCGTCGGCGGTCGGCCCGATGCCGCCGGTCGAGATGACGACGTCGGCCAGCTCGAGCCCGCGCCGCCACGCCCAGGCGAGGCGGTCGCGATGGTCGCCGACGGTCAGCACGCCGACCAGGTCGACCCCGATCTCGAAGAGCTTGTCGGCGATCCAGCTCGAGTTGCTGTCGACGATCCGGCCCGTCGTGAGCTCGTCGCCGGTCGAGAGGACGGCGGCGCGGAGCGTCACAGGAACCCCAGCACGAGCCGCCCGGCGAGCCCGGCGTAGACGCCCGCCACGAGGTCGTCCCCCACCACCCCGGCGCCACCCCGCACGCGCTCGTCGATCAGGCCGGCGGGAAAGGGCTTCACGACGTCGAACACGCGGAAGAGGACGAACGCGAGGGCGGCCGCCTGCCAGGTCCCCGGCAGGAACGCCCCGGCCACGACGAGCCCGGCCACCTCGTCGATGACGATCCGGGAGTGGTCGTGCCCGCCGAGGATCTCCTCGGCACGTCCGGCGGACCAGACCGCCAGGGTCACGAGGCCGGCGAGGACGGCCAGATACGCCGCGCCCGAGCGGTCGCGGAGCAGCGCCAGGGCGGGAAGGAGCGGCACGGCCACCAGCGATCCCACCGTCCCGGGCGCGACCGGCGCGCGGCCGACGCCCCCCACCGTCGCGACCACCATGGCGAGCGTACGCACGAATGTTCCGTAGAGACTTGAGGGGTCGGGGTCAAACGGCGCCGGCCTCCGGACGCGTCGGTTTTTGAAAACCGAGCGGGAAATGCTACGGGAAGCCGATGGGGGAGATGAAACGCCTGTTGCACGGGGCGCGCATCGATCCGCAGCCCCTCACGTCCCGGGCGACGATCACGGAGCTCGTCGACGGCGCGTTCCTCGCCTACAACGGCGCGCGCCTCCGCGAGGCGGTGCAGCTCTTCACCCGCCGCCTCCTCGAGGACGACGTCACGATCGGCGTCAGCATCAGCGGCGCGCTCACGCCGGCGGGACTCGGGATGTCGTGCCTCATCCCGCTCATCGAGGCGGGCTTCATCGACTGGATCGTCTCGACCGGTGCGAATCTCTACCACGACACACACTTCGGGATCGGGCTCAGCATGCACCGCGGGCGCCCGGACCTGGACGACGTGCTGCTCCGCCAGGACGAGGTCGTGCGCATCTACGACATCGTCTTCGACTACAAGGTGCTCCTCGACACCGACGCCTTCTACCGGAAGATCCTGTTCGCGCCGCAGTTCCAGCACGAGATGGGCACGTCGGAGTTCCATCACCTGATCGGGCAGGTGGTCGGCGAGCGGCAGCGCCGTCTCGGGCTCTCGCGGCGCTCGCTCCTGGCGGCCGCCCACGAGTACGGCGTCCCCGTCTACACCTCGTCGCCCGGGGACAGCTCGATCGGCATGAACGTCGCCGCCCTGGCGATCGAGGGCTGCAAGCTGAAGATCGACGTGTCGCGCGACGTCAACGAGACCGCGGCGATCGTGCTGGCCGCGAAGCGCTCCGGCGGCAAATCGGGCGTCGTCATGCTGGGCGGCGGGTCGCCGAAGAACTTCGTCCTGCAGACGGAGCCGCAGGTGCAGGAGGTGCTCGGCATCGAGGAGAAGGGGCACGACTACTACATCCAGTTCACGGACGCGCGGGTGGACACGGGCGGCCTGTCCGGCGCCACGCCGAGCGAAGCCGTCAGCTGGGGCAAGGTCGACCCCGACAAGCTGCCGGACACCGTGGTCTGCTACTGCGACTCGACCATCGCCCTCCCGATGCTCACCGCGTACGCGCTCGCGAACCACGCGCCGCGGAAGCCGAAGCGTCTCTACGAGCGCCGCGACGAGCTGATGGAGCGTCTGATCAGCGAGTACCACGAGGCGCACAACTTCGGTCCCGACGGCGGGATCAAGCAGCGCGGATGACCGCGCGCGCGCGGGAGCGCGAGGTCGCCGAGCGCGCGGCGCGCGAGGCGGGCGCCATCGTCCGCGGCTGGTACGAGCGCGGCGTCCGGGTGGCGGAGAAGGGCCCGGACAACCCGGTGACGCGGGCTGACCTCGAGGCCAACGCGTGCATCCGCGCGCTCGTCGCCGAGGCCTTCCCCGACGATGGCTGGCTCTCGGAGGAGACCGCGGACTCGACGGACCGGCTCGGCCGCCGGCGCGTCTGGGTGGTCGACCCGCTCGACGGCACGAAGGAGTTCATCCAGCACATCCCCGAGTTCTGCGTCTGCATCGCGCTGGTCGAGGACGGCCGGCCGGTGGTCGCCGTCGAGTACAACCCGGCGGCCGACCGGCTCTACTCGGCGGCGCGCGGGGTCGGGACCACGGTGAACGGCGCGCCGGCGCGTGTGAGCCGGACGGCGCGCGTGCGGGACGCCGTCGTGCTCGCCAGCCGCTCCGAGGACAAGCGCGGCGAGTGGGACGCGTTCAAGGACCGCGTCCACGTCCGCCTGACGGGAAGCGTCGCCTTCAAGCTCGCGGAGCTCTCGACGGGCGCCGGCGACGCCACCTTCACCCTCACGCCGAAGAACGAGTGGGACATCTGCGCCGGCACGCTCCTGGTCGAGGAGGCGGGCGGCCGCGTCACCGACCTCGCCGGCGCGCCGCTCGTGTTCAACCAGCCCGTCACGCTCCGCCCCGGCATGATCGCGACGAACGGCGCGCTCCACGCCGGCCTCCTAGCCCTGATCGCCGAGGTCGCGCGCTAGCCCCGTTCCGACCCGCCCCCCGCCAGGGGGGTGGGAGTGGGGCGACCGGGGGTGCCCGTCTCCGCGCGGGTCCTTGGGGCGACGCCGGCGCACCGTCGTCGCCGCCTCCCACTCGTCGACGGGCACCCCCGGTCG
>CAZLYE010000436.1:0-6491 GCA_964562865.1 uncultured Binatia bacterium (SeqCode)
CGTCCGGGGCTCGACGCCGTGCCGTGCACGAATACCACGGGCACCAGCCCGGGATGGTAGGGCTCGATCGCGATGAGACGGGTCTTGCGATGCTCCCCGAGGAGGAGGTCGCCCGAGAGGAACCCCTTCAGCTCGCGCTCCCAGATGGGAGCCTCGGCCAGCGCGTACGCGATCGCCGCGGTAGGCTCGATCTCGAGCGGAACCGTCTGCGCTCCGATGCGCACCAGGTGGCCCTCCGACGCGGCGTGCACCTCGAGCGTGCCCCGGAGCCGCCCGGTGGCGAGCCCGCGACGCCCGTCCTCGATCCGGAGGAGTGCCGTCACCGGCACCTGCACGCGCGGCGCGACGAAGTCCCACGCGCCGGAATCGATGGGCGTCGTGCTCGCGGCGAGCGGGGCACCGATTCCCGGATCCCGGTAGCGGTTCCGGAGGCCGTGCACCTCGAGCTCGCCGACGGCGGTGAACTTCGCGAGCCGGCGGTTGCCCCAGCGGAAGCCCGTCTCGTCGACCGCGACGTCGATGGTCCCGAAGGGCAGCACGTAGCGCCCCGCGCGCAGCTCGACCTGCGGCCGCGAGCCCTCGAAGGCCTCCGTGAGCGCGCGGTTGTACAGGTCGGTCGCGAGCCGCAGGCGGGGGTCGTAGCGGTCCGGCGACCCGCCGTCGCCGTCGGGGAAGAGGAAGGCCCACGCGTACGTCGCGGCCGCGAGGTCGTACGGGCGTCCGCCGCCGTGCTGGGCGTGGTGGAACGAGAGCTCCGCCAGCGCGAACAGCTCGTCCGGTCCGGCGGTCCCGGCGAGGACCTCCGCGTGCAGCGCGGCGAGCGTGCCCGCCGGGTCCGCCTCCCACCGCTCCATGAGCCCGCGCTTCTGCAGGACGATCCGGCTCGGGACGCTCGGCGCGCCCGTCGACAGCTCGTTGCTGGTGAGCTCGCGGTGGACGGCGTGCGGGTCCATGGGGCGCACGCCGATCGGCGGCGAGCAGCCCGCGACGAGGAGCGCGATGGCGAGCCGGCCGGCGCCGCCGATCGGCCGAACTCGGCGGCGTTGCGCGGGGTCGTCGGACCGTCTGGGGATGCGCTGCATCGTCAGAAGGGGTAGCTGACGCCCGAGAACACGGCCGCTCCCTCGGACCCGAACCCGACGTCCACGTAGGCGACGATCTGCGGCCGCACGACCACCCGGAAGCCCACGCCCGACGCGACGTGCAGATCCGAGACCGGGGAGGCGGAGAGGCGGTGGAACACCTGCCCGGTGTCGATGAACGGCGTCAGCTCGAGCTCCGGATTCACGCCGAAGATGCGGCGGTGGTAGACGGGGACGCGCAGCTCGATCGCGCCGCCCGCGCGGTTGAAGTCGATGAAGCGGTCGTCGCCGAAGGCCCGGAGGTCGCGCCCCCCGAGCGAGCTCTGCTCCCAGAAGGGCGTGTCCCCGCCGCCGCTCACGTACTGGAGGTACGCGCGCACGGCGAGCACGCCCCGGAGGCGTCGCCAGGCGAACGGGACGAAGTCGCGCCATTCCGTCCCGAACTTGACGAAGGAGGTGGCGCTGCCGAGGGCGCGATCCGCCGCCTCGGTGTAGACGTTGGCGAGCGCGCCGCGCGACGGGAGATCCCGGTCGTCGCGCGTGTCGTACACGAGCGCGACGCGATGGGACCAGTACACCGCGGGCGCATCCCCGCGACCGCGCGTGTCGGGGTGCGCCGTCTCGATGAAGGGGAACGACGTCACCTGGCCCTGGTCGAGGGTGTGTCGCCGGATGCGCATGTCGTAGTCGACCGCGAGGTGCGGGAGCATCCAGAGGCCGGGATTCAGCTGGGCGACGGTGTCGTTGCCCGTGTAGTTCGACTCCCCCGACTCGGGCGACTCGTTGCCGAAGCCGAAGAACCGCTTCGTCGAGTCGCGCTCGTGCAGCACGCCGGCGATGACGTACGCCCGGTCCGCCAGGAGCCCACGGTCGGTGAAGTTTCCGATGTACCGCTCGTCCTTGGTCGTGGACTTGCCCGCGATCACCGACCACCGCCGCGTGGACGTGGGATACGAGAAGAGGCGGAAGCGCGGAAAGAACCCGCGCGTGCGGTTGTAGGAGACGTCCGGCGCGAGCATGTAGCGGATCTCGTCCTTCTCGTTGGTGAAGAGGACGACGGGGAGGATGCCGACCGTGGTCCCCTCGTTCGGATCGACGATGATCTCCGGGATCGGGATGACGCTCCGGCCCGCGCGTCCCCGCGTCGCGCCGACCAGGATCAGGACCACGGCCGCCCAGCATCGCCGCCCCCAGGCCGACCGCCGGCGCGTCACTCGGGGACCCTGCCCGACCCGGCCCGGCGCGCCGCGACGGCGGCGCTCGCACGCTCCGTCTGCCACACGATCAGCCCCGGGATGCCGAGGGTCAGCTCGCGCACGCGCTTCACGAGCGACAGCGCCACCGACACGTCGGGCCCGAGCCCGAAGAGCCCCCCGAGGAGCACGAAGCCGCCCTCCTGCACGCCGAGCGCACCCGGGATCGGGAAGACGGCCGTGCGGATCGCCTCACCCAGGCTCTCGATGACGAGCGCGGTCGCCGGCGTGACCGGATGGCCGAGGAAGCGGAGCGCGAGCCAGATCTCGCCGGCGCCGAGGAGCCAGCTGAGAACGTGCCAGATCCCAGCCCCGCCGAGGGCCCGCGGACTCGCGTAGAGACGACCGATCCACGCGTCCACCGCGCCGGCGTTCGCCGAGAGCGGCGACCAGTCGGCGTCGCGGAAGACGCGGCGGAGGAGGACCGTCATCGTGCCGAACAGGCCCCGGCGCTGCATCACGTAGAACGCGGACGCGCTCGCCACCGAGAGGACGAGCCCGGCGAAGACGCCCGCACCGAGGCCGGCGCCCCGCACGTACACGAGCAGCAACGACAGCCCGAGCACCGTGAAGAGGAGCTGCGCGAAGAGGTGCAGCGTGATGTCGACGACGACGCTCGCCGCGGCGAGCGGCCCGGCCACTCCCGAACGCGCCAGGAGTCGCGCGCGGACGACGTTGCCGCCGACGTGGAGCGCGGGCAGGAGCTGGTTGATCGACTCGGCGATCCAGCGCGCGAAGAGCACCGTCCGGAGAGCCGGCCGCTCGATCGACGCGAGCACGCCCTGCCAGCCGAGGGCACTCGCCGCGAGCGGCACCAGATGGAAGAGCGAGACCCACAGGAGACCCGTGCCCGCGGACGCGAGGGTCCGCGCGATCTCGCCGACGCCGAGGGAGACGACGAGCGCCGTGAAGAGCGCGAGCCCGACGGCCAGCCCCCCCCGGGCGAGCG
This sequence comes from uncultured Binatia bacterium (SeqCode), assembly GCA_964562865.1. Classification (GTDB taxonomy): domain Bacteria; phylum Desulfobacterota; class Binatia; order DP-6; family DP-6; genus CAZLYE01. The sequence goes on from CAZLYE010000436.1 coordinate 3,285, forward strand.
AGACGAGCCGCGCTGGATCGAGGCGGCCGGACACCCGCGCGTCTTCGCGCGTCGCGCTCACCGCGGTTGCAGGGCGATTCGCCACGCGACCGGCTGCGTGTCGGCCCGCGACGGGACGCACCAGCGATCCCAGTATTCGCGGTAGCGCTCGCGTTCGACCCTTGCATCGAGGCCGAACTGTCCGAGCGAGTAGACGTGGCGACCGTGTCTGCCCTGCGGGTTCAGCGCCAGGTACGTGCGCATCCGCCGTACCGCCTCGGCCGACAGCGGGAGATCGAAGTGCCGGTAGATGCGACCCACCACCGCGAGCGGGTCGTCTATGAGCTGCGAGTACCAGACGTCGACGAAGCGCTCCGGTGGGGCGCACCCGGCGTCGCGCGCCGCGAACCCGCGCTCGAGGTCGCCGGCGAGCAGGCGTGAGACCTCGGGACCGACCGCCAGGGGATCGACCGCGTGGCTGAACGCGCGGCGGAGGACCACGTGCAGGCTCGCGGCCGAGGCGACGACCTCGAGCGGGTCCCGGTGGGTGACGACGACGTTGGCGTCGGGATAGACGGCGAAGAGCCCGCGCAGCCCGGGCAGATGCGGGGGCGCCTTCAGGACCCACCGCTCGGCCGGGCAGCGCCACTGCAGGTGCTGGAGGAAGCGCCGGTGAAGGCGGTACGCGGGCTCGAGGTCCTGCCGCTCGAGCCAGGACTGGTAGCTCGGGACGAACCAGTTGGACGAGAACTCGAAGCTCACGAACGCGTGGCTCAGGATGACGACGCACTCCTCGGGGAGCCGGGCGCCGACGGCATGGATCCTCCGGAAGTCCGGGGTGAGACGGAAGAACCAGCGGAGGTGACGTGCCGCCCGCGCGATGCGCGGGTCGTGGTCGCGCGTCGACCGATCCGGGGGCGGCGAGGGAAAGCGCGATTCCCAGTGCAACGGCACTCGACTGTCGGGATCCTGCGCCAGGAGCCCGTGCAGGAGCGTGGTGCCGCTGCGAGGCAGGCCGGTGATGACGAGCGGCCGCCGGATCTCCTCGCGCGCGATGCCCGGATGGCGCTGCCGGTCCCGCTCGAGGAGGAGACGGTTCATCAGCATGCCGGTCAGCTCCATGCGGGCCGCGAAGCGGCCGACGAGGCTGAGACGCGCCTCGCCCTCGAGCGACGCGACGAGGCGGGCGAGCGGCTCCCGGAACGTGGAATCGCCGAAGTCGTAGAGCCCGGTCCGCCGGCTCGCCGCCGCGAGGAGGCGATCGGCGTCGAGCCGGAGGAGCCCGGCAACGGCGCGGACGGGGGGGGACCAGCGCTCTCGTCGCGTCGTCGGCTGACTCATCCGTCGATCCGTCAGCGCTGGAGCAGGAAGATGCCGACGCCGATCAGCAGCGACCCGAGCCACTGGACCGCGTCGATCGGCTCGTGGAACAGGCACCATGACGCGATGACCTGCACGCCGAGGATGCTCATGCCCGTCGTCACGGGGAAGGCGATGCTGAGGGGCACGTAGCGCAGCAGGCCCGTCAGGGTGACGGCCGTCACGAACCCGGCGGCGTTGCCCGTCACCTGCCAGCTCATGACCTCACGCCAGCTCGCGCTCCGGGCCGAGATTCGAAAGGCGGCGCTGGCGAGGACGTTGAACAGCAGGTTCACCGCGAGCAGGACGGTCACGGCGGCCGACACCCGCTCGAACGGCAGGAATGGCATACGGTGCTGACGAAGCTCCACCATCGTTCCCCTCGATCCGTCACGCACGTTCAGACAGACCGAAGCCGGTCACAGCGCACATCTGAAAACAATCCAGCCAGCAGGGGAGCGCGGGCGGAGGACGGGGAGTGCGACGCGCTCGACGAGATCGGCAGGAGACGTGATTGACTCGCCGCCCGCCCGTCGGCGTGCGTGCCCCGCCGGTGACGGCGCCGCCGCGTACGCCACATCGCGCCGAAATCGGGTGACGGACCGCGGCTCCCGGCGATCGGCGCGGCGGTCGTCGGATCTGAGTCCGGCGGCGTTGGCATGACGAGCAGGTGTGATTCGACGAGTAGTGGCGCACCGGGCGCTCGTGAGCGGGAACGCACGACGGGCCACCGGGGACCGCAAGACCCGCGGCATGCAGTGCAAGATGAGGCCGCGCCGGCGCAGGCCACGGAAGGTGATCGCCTCACACCCCGTCGCCGCGTAGCATGTCGGAGCCTCCCTCGAGTCCTTCACGAGCCCCGATGGCCATCTCCGTGGATCTCCCGACGTCGGTTCCGGCGCGGTCAACTCTGCGGCACCCGTCGATCGTCCTGCTCATCGGGATCGCGAGCGTGCTCCCGCTACGGGTGGGCACGGTCCATGCCGCGGATGCGGGGGCAACCGCGCCCGCCTTCCAAGCGGACATCGAAGCTGACTACGATCCCTGGGCACCCTTCAACAGACGGATGTTCTCCTTCAATCACGACGTCGTCGACCGCTTCATCGTCAAGCCGGTGGCGACGGCGTGGGCAAGGATCTCTCCCGACGCCATGAGACGCGGAATCGATCGCGCGATCGACAACGTCAGGATGCCGCGGCGGCTGATCAACAATCTCCTGCAGGGACACGTGCTCGGTGCTGGCACCGAGGCGGGACGGTTCGTCATCAACACGACCATCGGCGTCGGCGGATTCCTCGACGTCGCCGAGCGGCTTCACCTCCAGAAACACGAGGCCGACATGGGCCAGACCCTCGGTATCTGGGGTCTCGGGCAGGGCCCCTACCTCGTGGTGCCGTTCCTCGCCCCGCTCACGGTGCGGGACGGCGTCGGGCGCGCGGTCGACACCGCCCTCGATCCGCTCTGGCTGGTCCCGTTCTTCACGGGAACGGCGGTCGGTCTCATCGGCACCGTCAACGACCGATCGCTCCATCTGCGCCTCTTCGCCGACGTCGAGGAGAGCGCGCTCGACCTCTACAGCGCCGTCCGCAATGCCTACCTCCAGCACCGTCGGGCTGTCGTGACGCGACCGCAGGGGGCCGTCGTCGGTGCGGCGGGAGGGCCGTGGGCGCCGCCTCGAGCGGTGGTGCACGCGAGCAGCGCCGTCGGGGGTGGGGCATGAAGCCGTCGCCTCGCCTGGTGGTCTCCGATGCGAGGCCAGGTCCCGATCTGCGCGCGGTCCCCATCGCCGTTCTGCTGCGCGACGTCCATTGCGCATACGACGGGCGCGAGGTGCTGTGCGGTGTCTCGCTGGAGGTCCGCGAAGGCGAG
>CAZLYE010000437.1:0-7085 GCA_964562865.1 uncultured Binatia bacterium (SeqCode)
CGGCGGACCCACGTGCTGCCCGTCTTCGGCGGCGGGAGGCAGCCGCTGCAGACCGTCCACGTCGACGACGTCTGCGAGGCGATCGTGCGCGCGCTCGAGCGGGACCTCACGGGCACGCTCAACGTCGCCGAGCCCGATCCCGTCGCGTTCGGGACGTTCCTCCGCATGATGACGAAGCGGCTCGGCGTCCGCTGTCTCTTCGTGCCACTGCCGTTCGCGCCGGTGCTCGCCGTCCTGCGCGTCGTCGAGGCGCTCGGGCTCCCGTCGCCCCTCCGGTCGGAGAGCCTGCTCGGCGTGAAGGCCCTCCGGCGCGTGCCGGTGACGGAGGATCTCGCGCGCCTCGGCCTCCGCGTGCGGACGGCGGCGGAGAGCCTCGCCGAGATCACCGCGTAGCCTACCCCGCGACCGAGATGTCCTGGTAGTCGAGCGGGACCGAGGAGACCACGGCCTGCCGCTTGCCCGTCCTCCCGAGCGGGACGAGGTCGACCGACTCCACCACGATCTCGGTCGACGCGCCCATGTACTGGCGGAGCGCCGACAGCATCGCCTCGAGATGCTGGTCCGAGAAGCGGTGCCCCTTCACCAGCCTGAGGGTGATCGCGCCCGGTCGGTGCTGCACGACCTGATACTGCCGGACGAGGAACGTGTACTCCTTGAAGAAGTGCGCGAAGAACGTCCCCGGGAGATAGCACCCGTTTCCCCCGATGATGATCGACTGCACGCGACCCTCGATGTTCCCGATCCGGGGCAGCCCCCGCCCGCACGGGCACGGAGCCGCCGCGTCGATCGCGACTGCCAGGTCGCCGATCCGGTACCTGATGAACGGCATGCAGTGGTTGTTCAGGTCGGTGATGACGACCTCGCCGATCTCGCCCGGCAGCGCGGGCCTGCCCTCCTTCAGTATCTCGACGACGTAGCTCTCGCCGACGACGTGGTGGCCCTCGTGCGCCTCGCACTCCCACGCGATCCCGGAGAACTCCCGGCTGCCGTACTTGTCGAACACCTTGCAGCCGAACGCCTCCTCGATCACCCGCCGGCTCCCCTCGGGGAGTGACTGCGCGGAGGTGACGATCGCCTTCACGCCACATTCGCGGAGCGAGCGCTGCCCGAGGTGGCTCGCCAGCAGATGCAGCGACTCCGCATACCCGTCGAGGAGGACGGGGCGGTAGCGCCGGATCGTCTCGACCACCTGCTCGACGTTCGCGTCCGCGATCTCGAACGCCGGGATGAACAGCCGTCGGCTGAGGAGGGCGTCGAGCTTCTCCTGCAGCACCTGGACGCGGCTCATGCCGATCGTCTGGTGCCAGAGCCTCACCTGGCGATCCCCGAAGCGGTACCCCGTCATCTCGAGGCCGCGCAGCGTCGCCGCCCACCGGATCTCGAGCTGGTGGCGGTCGGCGTAGCAGACGAACGGCTCGCCGGTGGAGCCGCTGGTCGTGACCCGCAGGATCCGCCGCTTGTCGTGGTTGTTGGAGAGCAGCCCGTGGTAGAGGTTCTCGCGGACCGCGTCCTTCGACAGCAGCGGGACGCGACGGAGGTCGCCGAGCGTCGCGACGTCCGCCGGCGCGACCCCGGCCCCGTCGAACACCTCGCGGTAGAACGGCACGTGGTAGTACGCGTGGGTCACGAGCGCGCGCAGTTTGCGCTCCTGGAGCTCTCGCACCTGCTCGGCGGAGAGCCACTGACTCGCGCGCAGCTCCTCGTAGTACCAGCGTGCGCTCCTCCGGATCTGCCACTTGTGGACCGGCATCGTCGCGCAGAAGGCCCCGAAGAGCGCCCGACGCCACGGCTCCGCCTCCGGCTTCCGAACCTCCGGGGGCTGCTCCTCGACGAAGTCGCCGATGACGTTCTCCCGCTTCCTGACGACACGGAACTCGACCACCGCCTTCGCGAGATCGACGAACACCCCCGTCACGACGCGGAACGGGAAGCTCGACATGAACGACGACCCGGCGAGCCGCTTCTCGAAGAGCGTCTCCACCTCCCGCACGGAATAACCGCGGACGTGCGCGGCGACGCCGATGAAGGTCTGGTAGTGACGGTACGTGAAGCGATGACGCATGAGGTCCTCGAGGATCTCCTTGCGTCCCAGGATGAAGCCCGACTTGTTGTCCGCGGACCGCATCCCGAAGAGCAGATTCAGGAGCACGTTGAGTCCGCGGCTGAGGAAGTAGCGCGAGTCGCGCTCCCGGACGAGCGTGCTCCGCGTGCCCTGCACGAGATCGACGCGGGAGAACTGCAGCTCGTGGTAGAGGCGCCACACGTCCTCGGGCGGGTTCTGGAGGTCCGCGTCGATGAAGCACACGTGGGCGCCCCGGGCCGCCCTGAGCCCGGTCCTCCACCCCGCCTCGATCCCGCGGTTGGTCGGGTGCGTGCACACGACGAGGTTCCTCACCCGCTCCGCGAGGTCCCGCAGGACGCCCGACGTGCCGTCCGTGCTCGCGTCGTCGACCAGCACGATCTCGCCGGAGACCCCGCGCCGCGTGAACATGGTGTTCAGCCGGTCGACCAGCTCCTCGACGTTGTCCGCTTCGTTGAAGCAGGGTGCGACGACGCTGAGATCAACCGCGGGAGGCATCCCGACCCCGAGCGTACCACTCGCGATGCTGGCGAATCGAATCCAGCGTGAGCCGGAGACCGGAGCGGAGCGGCGTGACGGGAGCCCAGCCGAGATCGTCGCGGATCCGGTCGATCCGGGCGACCCGACGGGTCCCCGCCGTCCGGTCCGGCGCGAGCAGCTCCGGGTCGCCCGCGAAGCCCACCGCCTCGCGCATGAGCGCCGTCAGCTCGACGATGGACACCCCCCGTCCGCTCCCCACGTTGTAGACGCGGCCGTCGCCCTGCCGCTGGAGCGCGCGGATCGTCGCCTCGACGACGTCGTCGACGAAGACGTAGTCGAGCACCTGGGATCCGTCGCCGTGGATCAGCGGACGCTGCCCGTCGAGCATCCGGAGGAAGTTCTTGACGATCACGGAGGGATAGCCGTGCTTCGGCGCCTGCCCGGGACCGTAGACGAACATGTACCGCAGCGCGGTGAACGGGCACGTCGACGAGTCGGCGTTCACGAGGGACAGGAGCTGCTCGCCGGCGCGCTTCGAGTACCCGTAGACGGTGCTCGGCCGCGCTTCCTCTGTCTCGTCGAACGGTTCGCCCCGCATGCGACCGTACGCGTACAGCGAGGACGCGAGGACGAGCTTCGACACGCCGACGCGGGCGGAGGCCTGGAGGAGCGCAGCGGTCCCGAGGACGTTCGAGCGCACGATGTCGAAGAGGGGCTCGCCGTCGGGCCGGTACTTCACCGCGGCCAGATGGAAGACGGCATCGACGTCCCGGAGGTGCGGCTCGAGCGTCTCGGGGGCCGTCTCGCCGAGCGCGAGCCGTACCTCCGACACGTTCGCTGCCTCGGCCCGGACGAACGGGTTCGAGGCGAGCGGCTCCCGATCGAGGGCCACGACGCGCTCGGCGCCGAGGCGGGCGAGCGCGGCGAGCAGGTGGGCGCCGATGAATCCGGTCGCGCCCGTGACCACGAAGCGTCGGCCCGACACCAGGGAAGCGAGGTCCGCGATCGTCGCCGCCATGCGACTCAGGCCTACCGCCTGCCTACTCCGACCGCGCTCGCTCGGCCGCCGCGCCGCGGTATCGCCACACCTCGGCCTCGACCGGCGTGGGCCTGAACGTGAGCCGGCCGGCATCCCGCACCCGCTCCCAGCCGTCGGCGGGGGACAACTTCAGCTGGGCGGCGTCGATGAAGCATCCGATGCAGGGGTAGTACACGTAGCTGCCCAGCCCGGTCACGAGCATCGCATTCCGGGGAAGCTCCGGGAGCTGTACGTGGATATTCTCCTCGATGTGCTCGTCGCCGAAGCCCACGAGGCTCAGATTGACGACGCGGGTCCGGGGGCATTTGTCGTGGAGGTACAGACGGCCGAAGAAGTACCCCTGCCAGTTCTCCATGATCAACACCGGCGGGCAGCGCTCGGCAACGGCCGCGACCACGTCGTCGACGGCTCTCCGGTTCTGCCGTCCGGGCGCGGTCGCCCGGAATGCTCCCACGAGGTTCGCCGCCAGAAGTAGGACCCCGAGCAGGGCGACGACCGACGCCGGCAGCCTGCCCGCGAGCCTGCTCGAGCAGTCGAGGAGCAGCTTCGCGGCGTGCAGCGAGAGGAAGAAGGAGATCGGCGTCAGGTAGCGGAAGATGCGCGGCGCCGAGTGGTACTCGGTGAGCGAGTAGTAGTTCGGGACGAAGTTGATGAGCAGGAACACGCCGAGCCACATGACGAGGAGCTCCGTCCCGAAGCGATCCCGCCTGAAGACCTCCCTCGGCCCGCGCAGCACGACCGCGCAGCAGAGGGCGACCAGCCAGACGTACGCGACGGGACCGAAGAGCGTGGAGCGCGTGAGCTCGTCTCCGACCACGATCTGGTACGGGTAGGTGAGCAGCAGATGGAGGAGCTCCGAGCGTGGGACCGGATAGTGCGCAGGGAGCAGGTGCAGCAACGGGAAGGGATCGCCGGTGGACCGCATGTAGGAATAGGCGGTGGCGGCGTGGAGGACGAGCGTCACGACCACGGTCGACGCCCAGAAGGCGAGCCTCCGCCGCCGGTACACGTCGGCGACGAAGTCGACGGCGAGGAACGGGACGAGGTAGACCGCCCACGCCTTGTTGAAGAACGCGAACCAGAGCAGGACGGCCACCAGGATCCCCGACACGTTCGGGAGGCGGTCCCGGTACTGCCAGGCGAGGTAGGCGTACACGAACGCGCCCGCCAGGAAGATGTCGTTCGCGAAGGACGTCCCGATCAGGACCTCGAAGGGCGAGAGCCCCACGAACAGACCACCGAACACGGACCCCGCGAACGAGTAGCCGAGTCGCCGGAGAAGGAGGTACGCGACGGCGGCGAACGAAGAGGAGACGATCAGGGTCGGCATGAAGAACCCCAGCTCGCCCGTCCCGAACAGCTTCCCGGAGAGGAGATAGGGCGCCCAGACGCCGAACCGCAGGTTCACCTGTTCCAGGTGCCACGTGAGGTCGCCGCGCTTCACGTCCGTGATTCCGACGACGGCGGCATCGTCCCCCATGACGAACCCGCAGTGGAGGAAGCCCCGCACCGCCGCGCAGACGAGCGCCAGCGCGAGCGGAGGGAGGAGCGACACGAGGCACCATCGCCCGAGCCGCACGAGGCGAGGCGTCGCGGTGGGCGGCGCCACGGGTGAGTCGTCTTCCCTCGCCCAGCTCATGCGCCGCTCGCCGAGACCCTCGGTCGCCCGCCGATCCGTCGCGACGACTCAGGACCTGCCACGCGTCGTCACCCAGAGCTTCAGCAGGTGCCGGTACTTGTAGAAGGCCTCGTGCCACAGGTTGAACTTGGACACGCGCCAGTCCTCGCACGAGACCGGGACCTGGGTGATCCGGCCGCCCGTCCGCTGCGTGAGCAGGCACACCTCGAGCACGTAGGACGACCCCTCGTTCACCCGGTCGATGAAGCGCCGGAGCGTTTCCACCCGGAACGCCTTCGCGGCGATCGAGTAGTCCTCGTACGGGAGGCCGAGGAGGAGCCGCACCGCGCGGAGGAACATGTCCGACCCGAGCTTCCGGAAGAGCGACCGCTTCTGGTTGCCGAGCTTCTTCGACCCGACGACGATGTCGTGCGTCTCGAGGAGGGCGAGCGCCGTCGGCACGAACGCCAGGTCGACGGACAGATCCATGTCGAGCGAGACGAGGAGGGGATGGCGCGCGCGGCGCACGAACTCGTGGAAGGCGAGCCCGACGCCGCGCTCCGGCAGGTGAAAGAACGTGACGCGGCGAAAGCGGCGCCCGAGGTCGGCGCCGAGCGCGGTGGTCGAGTCGTCCGAGCCGTTGGAGCCGATGAGGACCTCGTACTCGCGCCCGAGCTGGTCGAGGAAGTCGAGCAGCCGCTCCGTGTTGGGAACGAGGATCGCCTCCTCGTTGTAGACGGGTATGCCGACGGTGAAGGGGGTCAGCCGCCCGTCCCTCGCGCCGGGACCTCGGCGACGCGCGCGGCCGCGTGCCCGGCCCACGGCGTGTCCGCGAAGCGTCGCTCGGTCTCCTGCCACGCCTCGAGCGCGCCCTGCGTGTCGCCCTGGCGGATCCGGCAGATGCCGACGTGGTAGAGCGACTCGGCCGCGGCCTGGGCCTCGGGGAAGTTGGTGAGGAGCCGGCGGAACGCCTCCTCCGCCTCCGCCCACTTGTCCTGCCGGAAGAGGCTGATCGCCTCGAAGTAGGTCGAGTGGATGGCCGTGCTGGACAGCGGGGCCAGGCGCTGCGCCGCGCGGAAGAAGCCGACCGCCTCGTTCAGCTTTCCCGCGTTGTACACGACCTGCCCCTGCCGGTAGAGGCCGTCGGCGTCGCTCGCGCGCGCGGCGACCGCGGCGAACCCGAACACCGCGGCGGCGACGGCGAAGCTGCCGCCGAGCACCCCGAGCCGGACCCGCGTGCTCCACGCGCCCGTGCTCCGGACGAGCGCGGCCGCGGCGGGCAAGGGCGGTATCTCGAGCGCGGGCCGGAGGGCCGCGGCGAGGCGGCGGCCGACGGGGACGACGGACAGCAGGAAGACGATGCAGCCGACCGCCGTGAAGAGGTGGCCGAGCGTCACCGGCCACCCGCCGTCGAACACGAGGTCGATCCGGTCGCCCTTCGGGAAGACGAGCATGAAGCTCGGCCCGGCGAGCCACACGCGCTCACCGCCGAGCGCCCGCCACCGTGGGTGATACGAGATGCGGATCAGCACCGGGTGCCCCGGCTGGCAGCCCGTGACGGTGATCCGGTCGGTCTCGAGCCGCTCCGCGAGCGTGGGCGGCGAGGCGAGCGGCGCGTGTGGCAGCTCGTGCGGGAGCTGGTCGAAGACGGCGGCGAAGGCGTGCTTCTCCTCCTCGCTGGCGGCCGTCGCGAAGACGGGCACCGGATCGCCCGGACGCGCCGTCTTGAACCAGCGGTACGCCGACTCCTTCCACGTCGGCGCGACGACGAGCGAGGGCGCGAGCTCGAGGGGGATTGCATAGTGGCCGTCGTTCCCCTTCACGCGGTAGATCTCGTAGGCGCCGATCGTCGCGTCGTGCTCGAGGCC
>CAZLYE010000438.1:0-13797 GCA_964562865.1 uncultured Binatia bacterium (SeqCode)
TCGTCGCCGACCCCGTAACCGAACACGATCGAATCGCCGAGGAAGAGGATCCGCGCACGCCCCGGTGTGCGCGCGTACGGGACGAGCGCTCCGCGGAGGCCGCGCGCGTTGATCCGCACCAGCCGGTCGGCCGTGAAGCCCACCTCGCCGGGAATGAACGAGAAGACGACCTCCGGGTCGGGCCGGTAGCGGAGCTGCGGGTAGCCGAAGGCCGGCGCGGCGGGGAGCCACGCGCGTGCCGCGAGCTCGCACACGAGGAGCGCGGCGAGCGTGCTCCCGCCGAGCAGGATGAGCCTGGCGCGGCGCTCGCCGACCCGGTCCGCTCCGGGCCGGCGCTCGGGCTCCGGCGTCGCCGGCGCGAGGGGGGCACCCGTCACACGGCCTGCTCGAGCTCGTCGCGCCGCACGGGGAGATAGCCGAGCGCGTCGACGCCGCGCCTCGGGGCGAACCGCCACTCGAGCCAGCCGAGGAGGTCGCCCGCGTGCAGGCCGAGACGGAACAGCGGCCGCAGGGCGGCGTACCGATCGCGCTCCGCGAGCGCGCGGGGCAGTCTGACGGTGAACCGCCCGACGTCCTCGACCATCTCCTTCACGCGACAGACGGGCACGCGCAGGCTCTGGTAGGGCGCGTAGCTCGGGTAGCGGTCGCCGAGCAGCGCCGCCCCGCGCGCGTTCTTCGCATAGAGCCTCACGAGCCCGCCGAGGGTCTTCCGGTGTCGGTGCCGCACGAGGGCGTGCGGCGCGTACGCGAGGCCCCAGCCCGCCCGCTGCATGCGCCACGCGAAGTCGAGGTCGCCGCCGGAGACGAGCGAAGGGTCGAACAGCCCGACGCGCTCGAAGACCACCCGCCGGTACGCCGCGTTCGCGGTCTGCGCGAACGGGAGCGCCGGGCGCGTGAAGGCGTTCGCGGCGTCGAGCACGTTCTCGTCCGCCTGAAAGCGCTCGACCAGCGTGTCGCCCGGCGCGGCCTCGATGCGTCCCGCCGCGCCGCCCGCGTCGTCGTCGGCGAGGGCCGCGACGAGGGCGCGGACCCAGCCCGGATCGGGAAGGCAGTCCGCGTCGGTGAAGCAGAGGATCGCCCCGCGCGCCTCGAGCAGGCCGGCGTTGCGCGCGGCGTACGAGCTCTGCACCCGCCGCTCCGCGACGACGCGCACCCCGTGGCGGCTCATGACGGCCGCCGTGCCGTCCGTCGAGCGGTTGTCGACGGCGATGATCTCGATGCGTTTCTCCGGGTAGTCCTGCGCGCGCAGGGCCTCGAGGCAGCCGCCGATCACGCGCTCGGCGTTGAAGGCGGGTACGATGACGCTCACCATCGGCATACCGCTCATGTGGACGCCTCCTCGACGGGCACCGCCCGCGCGTCGCGCCGGCGACGCATGCGCTGGATGCGCCGGTAGCCGCGGAGCTTTCCCGCCACCGCGGCTCCGTCGCCCGTCTTCAGCACCGAGACGAGCTCGCCGAGCTCGCTCCAGAGAAAGCAGAGCCAGGTGAGCGGCGTGTCGGGCAGGTTCTTCCGGACGAAGTAGAAGTGGTTGACGGCCGTCATCTCGTGCAGCGCGGGCAGCTGGGCGCGCGACACGGGCGACAGCCGGTGCTCGAGGCAGGCGTGCGGGGTCTGGACGAGCCGGTGCGTACGGCCGACGCGCCAGGAGAAGTCCTGGTCCTCGAAGAGTCCGTAGCCGTCGAACCACTCATCGAAGCGGAAGCGGCGGACGACCTCGGCCCGGTAGCTCATGTTGCAGCCGACGAGCGACGTCACGGGCTGGACCGCGCGCGGCCACGGGTCGTACACGACGAAGCCCGAGCGCCGGACGCCGCGTCCCCTGCCGAGCGAGTTCATCAGGAACGCGCGCCGGAAGAGGTTCGCGAGGCGCCGGCGCCGTCCGAGTGGCGGAGTCGTGACCGCGCCCTCCGCACCGCCCAGGGCGGGATCCGCCTCGAACAGCTCGAGGATGCGCGCCAGGTAGTCGGGCGCGAGGATCACGTCGTCGTCGAGGAAGGTCACGACGTCGCCGGTCGCGGCCTCGATGCCGACGTTCCGCTGGTGCGTGAGGCCGGGCGCCGCGTGGAGATGATGGACGCGGGCGCTCGGCCGGCCGGCGGCCCACGCCTCGACCACGCGCCGGGACGGGTCGTCGTCGCTCGCGTCGACCACGACGGTCTCGGCCGGGGGGCGCGTCTGCCCGCCGAGCGAGCCGAGGCAGCGCGCGAGATCGTCGGGACGGTTCCGCGTGCAGATCACGACCGAGGCGGCGAGCGTCATGCCGCCACCCGCCCGGCGCCCCGGCTCGCCTCGTGGAAGACGCGCACCATCGCGTCGGCATTGCGGCTCCAGTGCCACGCCTCGGCGCGGCGCCGGAGCGCGCTCCGGTCCCAGCGCCGGGCGAGCGCCTCCGCGAGCGCGGTGGCGAACGCCCGATCGTCGTCGGGCGGCACGAGGAGCCCGCACGTCGTGCCGCACGCCGGACCGATCTCCTCCGCCAGGCCGGGGAGCGCGGTGACGACGCACGGCGTACCGCACGCGATCGCCTCGCGGACCACGGTGGGGAACCCCTCGAGACGGCTCGCCAGCGCGAACACGTCTGCGGCGGAGAACCAGTCCGCCAGCTCGCCGTGCGGCCGGCGCCCGACGAAGCGCACGCGATTCCCGCAGCCGAGGCGCTCGGCGAGCGCGGCGAGGGCCGCGCCCTCGTCGTCGCGCTCGTCGCTCCCCCCGACGAGCGCCAGGCGCACCCGCTGCGTCCGGGCGGCGACGCGGGCGAACGCCCGGAGGAGCACGTCGATGCCCTTCCGCGCGTTCAGCAGGCCAACGTAGAGGACGAGCGGCGCGTCCTCCTCGAGGGCGAGGCGCCGGCGGGCGACGCCACGGTCGACGGGCCGGAACCGCTCCGTGTCGACGCCGTTCGGGATGACCTCGACCCCGTTCACGGGGCCGACGCGACGCAGGCTGCCGAGCAGGAAGTCGGCGACCGCGACGAACTTCGTGCATCCGAGGGCGACGCGGCGGGCCGCGGCGCGGGCGAACGGATCGTGGAACGGTACGGTGGTCACATCGTTCCCGTGGAGCGTGCAGACGACCGGCCGTCCGAGCGAGCGCCCGAGGAGCACGGCGGCGAGCCCATCGGGCAGCATCTGGTGCACGTGGATCACGTCGACCCGCCCCGCGCGCGCGAGCCGCCCGACGACCGGCCGCGCGCCGACCGCCATGGCCACACCGGCGAACGGGATCGACCACTGTCCCACGGGCTGGAGGTAGCGTGGGTGATGGACCACGATGCCGTCGCGGCGCTGCCGGCGGGGCTGCGATCCGTACGCGCGCCAGCGCGGCGACAGGCGCCAGAGCGCGCGCGGCGACCACGGGACGGGCGACACCACCTCGACCGCGACGCGCTCTGCGAGTGCGCGCACCTGCTCCTCCACGAACACGCCGGTCGTCGGGTGTCGCGGCGACGGATACATGTAGCTCAGCTCGAGTACGTGCACGCGACACTCCCAGGCGGGACGGCACGCTGCGGGACGCCGCGCAGGATGCCGGTGGCGGCGCGGAGCGAGGCCTGCAGCTCGGAGAGGGGCAGATCGGGACGCTCGTCCTCGATCGCCAGGCAGCCGACGTAGCCGCGGCCGGCGAGCGCGACGAGGAAGGCACGGACGTCGGCGTCGCCGGCGCCCACCGTACGCGGCTCGATACGCGGCCGGCGGAGGAGCCAGCGTTCGAGCCGGGCGGGGATGACGCCGTCCTTCAGGTGGACGTCGAAGACGCGGTCGCCCAGGAGCGCGAACGCCGTCGTCGGGCGCTGGCGCGAAGCGAGGAGGTGCCCCGTGTCGAGCGCCACCCCGACGAGCGGCGAGGTCCCAGCGAGCGCATCGGTGTAGTCCTCGGCGCGGGCGAAGTCGGTGTACCAGTGGTTCTCGATCGCGAAGCGGAGCCCGGTCTCCCGGCAGAGCCGGTCGACGACGGGGACCGCCCGCCGGTCGACGACGCCGGTCAGGAGGTCGACGCCGAGGGCGTCGGCGAACGCGAACGCCGACGCGAGCTTCGCGGCGACCAGCTCGACGGCCGAGCGGACGAAGCCGCCGACCGAGTAGGCGTGGATCGCGATCCCGGCCTCCGCCGCCGCGCTCCGCGCCGCGGCGGCCGCGGCGGCGCCGCCCGCGTGGTCCGCGTGCCCCACCCACAGCTCGACGGCGCGGAAGCCCGCCTTGCGGGCGCACCCGAGCATCTCCGCGAGCGGACGGGTCCGGAGGCTGTAGGTCTGACAGGCGATCTCGATCATGACGGTGACCCGGGGCGGATGCGCGGCGCGATCGCGTCGGCGAGCCGGGCCGCCGCGAACGCCTGCCCGCGCGCATTCCAGTGCTCGTCGAGCCGGAAGTAGAGCGGCGCGCCGGGATGGCGGCGGAAGTCGTGCACGAGATCCACGACCTCCGCTCCCTCGCGCGCGCCGACCGCGCGCACCCCGTCGGGGAGAGCCGTGTCCGAGAGCATCGCCGGATCGAGCCGGAAGCCGACCGCCTCGAGTACGGGCCACCGCGACCGGTCGACCTGCTCGGAGGCCGGGAGGACGACGAGCGCGGTCTCGGCGCCGTGCCGGTGCGCGAGGCGCACGGTCGCGGCGAGGAGCCCCGCCGTCGTGTCCCACGCCCGCCGTCGGTCCGACGACCTGAGGAGCACGCCGTCGGCCTCGGCATCGGGATCGACGAGCGCGGCGAGAACGAGCGTCGGCCGGACGTCGTCGCCGATCGTCTCGCCTGCGAGGAGCCCGTCGACGGCGGCGCGATCCGCGCCCGGGAGCGCACGGTAGCGCGCGAGGACGGCCTCGCGCCGGCCGTAGCGGTCGGCCAGCGCGGCGAGCGTCCGCTCGGGGTCCGCGGCGGCCGGCGCGGCCTCGAGCGGCGCCGCCCGCGCCTCGCCGGGCCCGGTCGTGAGGCGTGCCGCGGCCCGGCCCGCCAGCGCGTAGAGGTTCGGGAGCGCGGCGTCGGCCGCCCGTTTCCACCACGGCCGCGGGGCGAGGCCGCCCTGGTGGAGCGCCTCGAGCGCGAAGAGCGGGCTCCGCGCGTCGAAGCGGTCGAGCTGGTAGACGTCGTTCACGTCGTTCGCGAAGATCCCGACGACGACCAGGTCCGGGTGGAGGCCGACGCCGGTGTGCGCGGCGTGCCAGAGGTAGTCGCGCGGTCCCGTCCCCGGGACGCCGAGGTTCACGACCTCGCCGCGCGGCGCACCGCCGAAGCGGGCGTTCAGGCGCGCGGCAAGCCGCGCCGGCCACGCCTGTCGCTCGCGCACGCCGAAGCCGAAGGTGAAGGAGTCGCCGAGCGCGACGATCCGGTAGACGCCCGGCGGCTTCGGCCCCGGGAGCGGACCGCCGCGGAAGCCCGCCGCGTTGGTCCGGACGGGCACGCGGAACTCCGGCCGCGCGAGCACCGTCCGGGACCAGGGCCGGCCCGCGAGCGGCGTGAAGCGCGGATCGGCGAGCCCGCCGACGGCGCGGTCGACCAGCACGAGCGTACCGGCGGCGGAGACGAGCGACAGTCCGGCGGCAGCGACGAGGGTGGCGGTCCGCGGCATCCGGCTCAGGTGTCGCCCTTCGGACGCCGGTGGCTGTCGACCTTGGGCGCCGTCCCCGCCGAGCGGAACGGACCCGGCGTCCACCAGCTCCACTCCACGCACCGCGCGCAGGCGGGCGCGGTGAAGTCGCCGGCGACGTGCTTGGCGCGCAGCTCCCGCATCCGCTCGCCGTGCCACGCGGCGAGGACGCCGTCCTGCACGTTTCCGAGCGGGGTCTTCACGTCGTAGTCGCGCTCGCAGGACACGAGCGACCCGTCCCAGAAGACGTAGCCGTGATACCAGAGGTTCGGGCACGGCCGGCGGACGGGTGGGCTCTCCCGCTCGATCGCGTGCCCGCTGATCGACTCCACCTGGTCGCCCCAGGTGTCGAGGTGCTTCACGTTCACCTGGTCGACCTCGGGACGGGTCCAGCGCCGCACGAACTCGGCGACCTCCTCGCGGGTCTCGTTCATGCCGATGATCTGGAGAACGATGCGGAGGCGGGAGCCGGTCTCGCGCTTCAGCTCGAGCAGGCGCTCGACGTTGCGCAGCACCTTGTCGTAGTTGGCGCCGACCCGCACGCGCTCGTACGTCGCGCTCGTGACGCCGTCCATCGCGAGATAGAGCTGGCTCATGCCAGAGGCGAGGACCTTCCGGATGCGGTCCTCGGTGAGGAGCGTGATGTTGCTCGACGTCTCGACCCACAGGTCCCGCGTGCGCGCGTAGCGCACCATCTCGAAGAGCTGCGGATGCATCATCGGCTCGCCCCAGGAGTGGAGGACGATCGCGGGCGCGAACGGGGCCACCTCGTCGACGATCCGCCGGAAGAGCCCGACGTCCATGTAGCCCTTCGGCCGCTGGATCACGCCGATGCCGGTCGGGCACATGATGCAGCGGAGGTTGCAGTGGTTCGTCGACTCGACGTAGAGCCGGTCGGGAAAGAACGGGCCGCGCGTGAGGCCGCCCTCGTAGGCCGCCCACTTGACGGGCAGGTTCGCGCGCGCCCTAAGCCGCGTGGCCCGGCGCCGGAGCCGCGTGCTGAGCGTGTTCATCGGTACCACCCATGAGCCCTGCCTTGTGCTCGACCTTCATCCCCCGCACGAGCAGGTAACGCGCGAAGAACGACGGCCTCACCCGCACGAGCAGCGGGTAGACCCACGAGACGACGCGGCCGATGCCGCGCCGGGAGAACCAGGCGGGGTAGAGCCCCTTGCACCAGAGGCCCGGGTGCCCGCGCACCTCGAGCACCTTCACGCCGTTGCGCTCGCAGTGCCGGCGGAGCTCGTACGCCGTGAGATGACGGATGTGGTACGGATCGGTCGGGCTGTTCGGGATGTACGGCCAGCGCCCGAAGAGGAGCCAGAGGCGGTAGCGCCAGTGGCCGCTGTTCGGCTCCATCCACACGAACGTCCCGCCGCGCCGCAGGACGCGGAGGCACTCCGCGACGTTGCGGTCGAGGTAGAAGAGGTGCTCGAGGTTCGAGTTGCAGACGACCGTGTCGAAGTGCTCGTCGTCGAACGGCAGCCGCGCGGTGTCGAGGTCGACGTGATGGGTCTCGATGCCGCGCGCGGCGGTGCGGTGCGCGCCGACCTGCGACACGTCGGTGCCGATCACCCGGGCGCCCCGGTCGCGGAGCAGCTTCGCGAGGAAGCCCGGGCCGCAGCCCGCCTCCAGCACGAGGTCGCCCGGCTGGACGCGGCTGACGATCATCTGCAGCCGGTCCCAGTCGACGTCGCCCTCGGGGAGATCGGTCCAGTGCTGGTTGTAATAGTCGACGAGGTCCATCGCGTGGCCTCCCTTCACCGCCACGAGCGCGCGCGCCGGGGCGCGGCCCCCGTCCCCGGGCGGAGGATCGTGAGCGCGGGCGTGATGCCGTATGCCGCGAGGTGCCGGCGCGCGATCGCCTCCCACGAGAGCGGCCGCACGGCGCGGCGCGCGCGGTCGCCGAGGACGACCGGATCGACCGCGAGCGCGCGGGCGAGCGCGGTGGCGAGCCCGTCCGGCGCCGTCGGATCGTAGAGGAGAGCCGCGCCCGAGCGTTCGATCTCCTCCAGGCACCCGGCGCGCGGCCCGACCACGCCGCGCGCGAACGAGAGCGCGAGCATCGCGGCGCCGGAGGTGAGAACGGCGCGGTACGGGAGCACCACGACGTCGGCGGCGTTGAAGAACACCTGCACCTCCGCGTCGGGCACGTGCCGGAGGAAGAGGAGCACACGCGGGTCGGCGGAGTCCGGAACGCCGGCGCCGGCGGCGGGCGCGCCGGCGATCACCAGCCGCGCGTGCGGCGCCGGTAGCGCCGCGAAGGCCGCGAGGAGCGCGTCGAGGCCCTTGTAGGCCCGCACCTGCCCGAAGGCGAGGAGGACCCGCGCATCGGGCTCGAGACCGAGCCGCGCCCGCGCGGCGGCCTGCGTGATCCCGTTCGGATAGCGGCCGACGTAGCTCCCGTGCGGGATCACGAAGGCACGCCGGCCCCGCCGGCCGAGGAGGCGGCGCGCCGCCTCGCAGTGCACGACGAGCGTCGCGAGACGCGCGAGGGCCGCACGCACGAGCCGGTCGGACACGCCGGCCTCCTCGTGCGGCGCCAGGTTGTGCACGGTCCAGACCACGCGGTAGCCGAGCGCACGCGCCACGAGGAGGCGCACGACGAAGCCGAGCGCGCCCAGCATGCTGCCGCGCCGGAAGTGGCGCTCCGGCCAGTGCAGATGGAGCACGCGCGTGCGCTTGCGGTGCGCGAGGAG
This sequence comes from uncultured Binatia bacterium (SeqCode), assembly GCA_964562865.1. GTDB lineage: Bacteria > Desulfobacterota > Binatia > DP-6 > DP-6 > CAZLYE01. Next base: position 8,280 of record CAZLYE010000438.1, read on the forward strand.
CCAGCGGAGCCCGCTCCGCCCGTCGAGCACCTCCACGCCCAGGCGCTCGACGTGGTCGTAGAGCAGCTCGCAGTACGGATTGGACTCGAGGCGCCGCGGCAGCGCCGCCACGCGTGCCGGCCGGGTTCGCGTCATGCGCTCCGCTGGACCGCCGGCCGGGGCTCGTGGGTGACGATCGCGACGTCGCCGGGGCGGACGCCCGTGTACTCGGGGACGAGCCGTCGCAGCAGCGCGCGCACCGCGGCGTCGTCACCACGCGCGGCGGCATGCTCCAGGTCGCGGAGCGGCGTCTCGAGCGTCTCCCACCGCGGCGGCGCGCCGTTCAGCAGGACGCGCAGGCCGGGATGGTCCGTCTCGCCGAGGTGCTCGCCGTCGGCCCGCAGCTCCTCGGCGAGCTTCTCTCCGGGCCGGAGGCCGGTGAACCGGATGTCGACGTCCTCGTAGGGCCGGTAGCCCGACAGCCGGATCATGTCGATCGCGAGGTCGAGCACCCGCACGGGCTCGCCCATCTCGAGGTAGAAGATCTCGCCGCCGCGGCCGCGGACGCCGGCATGCAGTACCAGGTGAACGGCCTCCGGGATCACCATGAAGTAGCGGACGGCGTCGGGATGCGTGACCGTCACGGGGCCGCCCCGCGCGATCTGGCGGCTGAAGAGCGGGACGACGCTCCCCTCGCTCCCGAGCACGTTGCCGAACCGCACCATGACGAAGCGCGTCCGGCCGGGTTGCTCGATCGCCTGGAGGACCAGCTCCGCCACCCGCTTCGTGCACCCCATGATGCTGCTCGGGCGGATGGCCTTGTCGGTCGAGATCAGGACGAAGCGCTCCACGCCGTGCCGCGCCGCGAGCTCGGCCAGCGTGCGCGTCCCGGTCACGTTGTTGCGCACCGCCTCGCTCGGGTTCTCCTCCATGAGCGGCACGTGCTTCAGCGCAGCCGCGTGGAAGATCACGTGCGGGCCGTGCGAGCCGATCACGTCCGCCATGCGCCGGGCGTCGCTCACGTCGCCGATCACCGACACGACGGGCAGGCCGGGCAGCCGCTCGCGGAGCTCCTGGTCGAGGTAGTAGAGCGAGTTCTCGTAGCGGTCGAGGACGATGAGCCGCTCCGGTCCGCAGGTCGCGACCTGCCGCGACAGCTCGGAGCCGATCGAGCCGCCGGCTCCCGTCACGAGGACGATCCGCCCGCGGAGCGCGCTCTCGACCGGCTCGGTGTCGAAGCGCACGGCCGGGCGGCCGAGGAGGTCCTCGATCTGGACGCTCCGGAGACGCCGCTCGCCCCCATCGCGCTTCAGGATGTCGCGCGTCGCCGGCACGATGCGGAACGGGAGGGCGGTCGCCTTGCACGCGTCGACGATCTCGCGGATCTGCTGGCGCCCGGCGGACGGGATCGCGATCACGATCTCCTCGACGTGGAGGCGCGCGGCCAGGTCCGACAGGTCGTGGCGGGTCCCGAGGATCCGGAGGCCGTGCACCCAGCCGCCCGCCTTCGCCGGGTCGTCGTCGACGAAGCCGAGCGGCCGGAGCCCGAGCTGCGCGTTCCCGCGGAGCTCCCGGACGAGGCGGACGCCGGCCTCGCCCGCGCCGAGGATGAGGGTCCGGCGTCCGTGCCGCCGGCTCTCGTTCGTCGCGCCCCACTCCCGCAGGATGCGCGACGCCGCCGTGACGCCGAGGAGGAGGACCGCGGAGAGCGCCCAGTCGATCGCGAAGACCGAGCGCGGGAAGCCGACCAGCAGCGCGAGCACGCCGACCGCGGTGCCGAGGCTCGCGACCGTCATCGCGCTCCCGATCCGCACGAGATCGGGGATGCCGACGTACCGCCACCACCAGTTGCCGAAGAGCCCGAAGTACCAGAGCGCGGCGGCCTTCGCGGCGATCGCGATGGGGAGGGCATGCCACAGGAGCGCCCAGTCCGCGGGGTCGGGCTCGAGGTCGAAGCGGAGGAGGTAGGCGAGCACGAAGGCGGCCGACACGATCCCGAGCTCGACGGCCGCCTTGAGCACGCGCGCGACCGGCATCGGCAGCTCGGCGGGCCGCCTCATGCCGCCCTCCGGGGCGCTTCGTCGGTCTCGTCACCGGCGGCGCGGCTCGACCGCACCCGCCCGACGGCCGCGAGCCCGAGCGTCGCCCAGAGGTACTTCCGGTTGATGACGTCGAGCGCCCCGCCCTGGATGACGAGCGCGACCAGCCCGGCGAGCACGGCGAGGGCCAGCCCCGCCGCCGGGACCCGCAGCGCGTCGAGGGCACGCCAGGTCCGCTGCGCGCCCCGCAGGTGGACCGCCAGCACCGTGACCAGGAGGGCGAGGCCCGGGAGCCCGAGCTCCGCCGCCGCCCCGAGATAGATGTTGTGCGGGTTCTTCAGGAACACCTGGGCGACCGTCGCGGCGTGCTTCCAGCTGATCCCGGCGGCCTGCGAGAGGAAGTCGTAGTAGACGGTCGCGAAGCAGCCGAGCCCGACGCCGAGGAGCGGGTGGCTCCGGATGACGACCCACCCGACGTGCCAGATGTCGACGCGGCCGGCGGCGCGGTCGGCCAGCGTCGCGCCCTCCGCCCAGCGCTGCCAGAACTCCGGCGGCGCGAGCAGGAGCCCGGGCACGGCGAACAGGACCGCGAGGAGCGGCAGGTAGAGCCGCCTCCGCGCGACGCTCACGACGAGCGCCATCGCGGCGAGCGCCAGGATCGCACCGCGCGACATCGTGAGCACGACGGTCGTGAGGCAGAGCGCCCCGGCGAGCGCGAGAACGAACCGGGGGAAGGGCGCTCGTTCGGGGTCGGTGCTTCCCGTGAGGCAGACGGCGATCGGCAGGATGAGCGCCGCCGCCACGGCGTTCGGCTCCATCAGGAGCTCGTGGTTCACCACGATCGCCGTCCGTCCCTGCTGCAGGAGGCCGTCCCAGGTGAGGTAGAGCCCGAACGCCGCGAGCACGACGCCACCCGCGACGTGCGCGTCGAGCGCCCGGCGGAGCGCCGTCGGCGTGCGGAGCACGTTCGCGGCCAGCAGGTAGAGACCGAACAGCTGCACCTGCGTCACGAGCGTGTGGATCACGACCTCGTCGTCGACCGCCCAGACGACCGACGCCGCGCCCCAGGCGAGGAACAGGCCAAGCGGCAGCGCCGGCGCCGGCACCACGATCCGCTCCCGCCGCAGGAGCGCGCGGAGAAGCCAGCCACCGAGGACGACGAGGCCGAGGAGCTTGTTCAGGATCCCGCCGCCGGTGATCGCGCTCAGCTCCTCGAGCGGCAGCGCGAAGAGGAGGAGGGCCGCGCCGGTGGTCGGCGACGCGATCAGGGTGAGCGCGATCGGCGCGGCGAGCACGGCCGCGCCGAGGCGTGGGTCGCTCGCGAAGAAGAGCCCACCGGCGAGGAGGAGCCCCGTCCCGGCGGCCAGGACGACGGCCGCGGGCACGGCCGCCTGGGGGATGACCGGATCGCGTGCCACGCTCAGGCCCTGGCCGCGTCCCGGAAGTAGTACGAGTACCGGTACGAGTACTGGCGGGCGCCGGGATCGACGCCGTTCAGCACCACGCCCAGGATCTTCGCCTGCATGAAGCGGAGGCGCGCGATCGCCTCCCGCGTGAGGTGCCGGGGCGTCCGCTCGCCGCGGACGACGAGCACGACGCCGTCGACCATCGTGGCGAGGAGACTCGTGTCGGCGACCGGGAAGATCGGCGGCGAGTCGACCAGCACGACGTCGTAGCGCTCCGCGGCCGCGGCGAGGGCCGCGCGCATGCGGGCGGACGAGAGGAGCTCGGCGGTCTGCTTGACGATCCCGCCGCTCGGCACGAAGTCGAGATGCACCGCCGGACGGTGGGCGTCGGTGCGCGGCAGGCGCGCCGGCCCGCCGGGAAGCTGGATCGTCCGGACGACGTCGTGGAACTCGAGCTCTCCCTCGAGGTACTCGCTCAGCCCGGCGCCCTCGGGGAGCCCGAGCGCGTGATGGCAGCGCGGCTTTCGCATGTCGGCGTCGACCAGCAGGACGCGCGCGCCCTGCTGCGCGAGCGAGAGCGCCAGGTTGACGACGGTCGCCGTCTTCCCCTCCCCCGCCTGGCTGCTCGTGAGGAGCATCGTCCGCGGCGGGTGCTCCGGGTCGAAGAAGAGGAGGCTCGTGCGGAGGGTGCGGAAGACCTCGGCCGCGACGGACGTCCCGCCGGAATTGGCGAGCACGCCGTTCGTGCGCGCGGCGGCGAGGTGGCGGTCGCTCGTCGCGACGCGACGGAAGTCGGGGATGACCCCCAGGGTCGGAAGGGCGAGCTCCCGCTCGACGTCGGCCGGCGTCTTGAGGGAGGTGTCGATGTTCTCCAGCACCGCGGCCGTCCCGACGCCGAGCACGAGGCCGAGGACGAGCCCGAAGAGGACGTTCAGGACCGCGTTCGGGCGCGACGGCATGCTCGGGCGCTCCGCCGGGTCGAGGACCGAGATGTTGGAGAGCTGCACGCCCCGCACGACCTCCGTCTCGCCCATCCGCTGGAGGAGGGCCGCGTGGAGCTGGCGCCCCGCCTGCACCGCCTGGTCGAGCTTCACGTACTGGCCGGAGATCTCCTCCAGGTTCAGCACGGTGGCCTGCTGCCGATCGAGCTCGGTCCGCAGCGCGTCCTCGGTGCCCTTGGCGGCGAGGTACTGCGACTCGACGCCCCCGACCGTCCGCTCGATCTCCTTCTGCAGGCGCTCCCGCGTCTGGCGGACCTGCGCCTCCACCTGCTGCAGCTCGGGGTTCCCGCCGAGGAAGATGCGCGAGAGCTCGGCCTCGCGCGACTCCAGCCGGCTGAGATCGGCCTTCAGCGTCTGAATGAGACCGTTCTGCAGCACGGCGGGGAGCGACTCGAAGTCGCGGCTCTGGACGAGCTGATGCTGCGCCTCGAACTCGATCCGCAGCGCCTGCGCCTGGGTGAGGCGGTGCGACAGGTCCTGCAGCCGCTCGACGACGGCGTTGCTCTGCGCGTTGTCCGGGGCGACGATCCCGTGCTCGCGCCGGAAGTGGTCGAGGACCACCTCGCTGGCGTCGACCTCCCTGCGGACGCGTGCGAGTTCCTGCTCCAGGTACTTCCGCGCCTCCCCGGTGAGCTCGAACTTCGCCTGCAGCGTGCGGCGGATGTACTCGTTCGCGTGTGCGTTCGCGATCGCCTGCGCGAGGTCGGGGTCGCGCGCGGTGACGAGCACCTGGATGAGGCGCGAGTTCGGCACCGGCTTCACCTCGAGGTTCGCCATGTAGCGGTTGATCGTGGGCGTCGGGAGCCCGTCCTCGCCCCCGGGCCGTGCCGCCCCGGCCGCCGTCGGCGGCGGCGCCGTGCCGCCCAGGCGGACGACGAGCCCGGTCAGCGAGCCCACCGCCCGGGCGAGGAGGCCCGGCGGCGCGGGCTGGAAGCGCGGGTTCTCCTCCAACCCGAGCTCGCGGATGACCGCGGCGGCGAGCGTCCGGCTCTTCAGCAGGCTCACCTGGTCCTGGAAGTAGTCGAGGCTCTCGAGGTAGCTCGGCGCCGTGGCGACCTGCTCCATCTTCGTGACGTGCGGCGCCTCGTTCTCG
>CAZLYE010000439.1:0-6490 GCA_964562865.1 uncultured Binatia bacterium (SeqCode)
CCCTTCCTGCTGCGCGTGCCGCACGCGCCGAACGCGACGGGGCGTCGCCTCCTCTCCGCCGGCGCGACCACCATCACGGGCGACCGGAGGTCGAACCGGATCGCGCTCTCCTGCCTGCCGAACCCCGCCGTCTGCGGGAACGGCATCGTCGAGATCGGTGAGGAGTGCGACGACGGCAACACCGCGTCGTGCGACGGCTGCTCGTCGACCTGCCGGCGGGAGCGCTGCGGCGACGGCGTCGTCGCGTGCGGCGAGCAGTGCGACGACGGTCCGCTGAACGGCACGGCCGAGGATCCCTGCAGCGCGCGCTGCACCGACGTGCCGCCGTCGGGCCGCATCCCCGGGGGCGCCGGCTCGAGCGACTGCATCGTCGAGTGGGCGCTCGCCGGCCAGCTCGCGAGCGGCCACAACGGCCTCCCCGCGACCAAGCAGACCTGCGTCGACGGCGACCCGACCTGCGACTTCGACCCGACGCCGGGTCGCTGCCGCCTGCACCTGTGGGCGTGCCTCGGCGGCGAGGACGCGCGGATCAACTGCGCGGCAAGCGCGGTCGGCACCATGACCCTCGCGAAGCCGAGCGCGACGCAGCGGGGCTGGGCGGCACTGGCGCGCACCGCGATCCTCGCCCAGCTGAACGGCATGGCGCTCCCGACCGCGCCGGGGGAGGTCTGCTCGGGACGGATGGACGTCGACGTGCCGGCGGGGCACTCGCGGCTCGGCGTCAAGACCCAGGCGTCGACGACCGACGGCGTGCGCGATCGCGACTCCCTCCGTCTCACGTGCGCCCCGGCCGGGACAGTCCTCGGCACGCGCTGACGGCCGGGCTCAGGTCCGGAGGATCACGACGCACGCATTGGCGCCGCGGCCGACGGTGTGGCCGAGGGCGACACGCGCGCGTGGCACCTGCCGGGGGCCCGCCGCTCCGCGGAGCTGCCACGTAAGCTCGACGATCTGCCCGAGGGCCGACGCGCCGAGGGGCTCGCCCTTGGAGAGGAGACCGCCCGAGGGATTCACGGGGAGCGCGGAGGTCATCTCGCCGCCGCCGTCGCGCACCCATCGGCCGCCGCCGCCGCGCGGGCAGAGGCCGAGCTCCTCCGCGGAGAGTATCTCGCGTCCGGAGTCGGTGTCCTGCAGCTCGACCACGTCGAGGTCCGCGGGCCCGACGCCGGCCTCCTCGTAGGCGTCGCGCGCGGCGAGCTCCGTCGGCGCCGGGACGCCGTCCTCCGCGAGCCCGCTCATCGGCGTGTGCTCTCCGAGGACCGACCCGGCGAGGTGCGAGCGGAGCGCCGCGGCCGCCACGCGCACCCGGGACGGCTCCGCCGACAGGACGACCGCGGCGGCGCCCTCGTTCGGCGCGCAGAGCATCAGGAGGCGGAGCGGCTCGCAGACGATCGGCGAGGCGAGGATCTCCTCGAGCGACATCGCCTTCCGGTACATCGCGTTCGGGTTGCCGACGCCGTGACGGTGGTTCTTGACCGACACGCGCGCGAGGTCCTCCACCGTGACGTCGCTCTCGCGCATGAGACGCTGCGCCCGGAGGGCGAAGTACGCGGGCGTGGCGGCCAGCCCGGCCTCCTCGCGCCAGGGCTCGAAGAAGCTCGAGCGGATGATCCCGCGCGGCATCTTCTCCATGCCGAAGACGAGCACGCGATCGTGGCGGCCGCTCGCCACCTGCGCCGCGCCGAGGGCGAGCGCCGCGCCCCCGCTCGCGCAGCCGGCCTCGACGTTGACGATCGGCACGCCGGAGAGGCCGAGCGAGGTCAGCACCTTGTGCCCGGCGGCGACGCCGCTGTAGACCGTCCCGCAGAACGCCGCCTGGAAGTCGCCGCGCCCGATGCCGGCGTCGGCGAGCGCGGCACGCACCGCGTGCGCCCCGAGCGCCGTGACGGTGCGGTCGGCGAACCGCCCGAAGGGATGGATGCCGACCCCGGCGACGAAGACGGGCCTCACGCCGGCTCCGGGCGGAAGGCGTACGACAGCACGGCGCGTCCCTCGTCGTCGGTGAAGAGCGGCTCGACGACGAGCCGCATCGCCAGGCCCGGCCGCAGCCGCTCGAGCCGCGCCTCGGTGAGTCGCGCGACGACCCGGAGCCCGCCCGCGAGCTCGACCACGCCGAAGCCGAAGGGGACGTCGCCGCGGTAGCCCGGCGGCCGCGAGAGGACCGCGGTGTAGAGCCAGAGACGCCCCTCCGGCCCGACCGGCGTCTCGGCGCAGCCGTCCGCGCCGCAGTAGAGGCACACGGGTCCGGCCGGGAAGTGCGGCTTGCCGCACGCGCTGCAGCGCGCCGCGAGGAGCCGTGGCCCGTCGCCGTCGGTCGTGAAGAGCCCGGTCGCGATGGGCCGCTCGCCCGGCATGCGGGCGGACGGTACGGGGCGCGCCGCGAGAGGTCAAGACGATCGTGCGATGCGCTTTGCGGCGAAAGGGTCGGGAGGGTAGTGCCGTCTCATGCACGGGATCGGATGGCGCGTCCTCGTCGCCGCGCCGCTGGCGGCCGTCCTCCTCGCCGCCGGCGCCAGCGCAGCCGCGAAGAAGCTCGACTTCGAGAAGGCGAAGAAGGGTCTGATGCCCGCCGGGTTCTCGGCGGCGCTCACGGGAAAGGGCGGGCCCGTGGCGTGGATGATCGCCGAGGACCCGACGGCGCCGAGCCCGCCGAGGATCCTCGCGCAGAGCAGCACCGAGGAGACGGAGAACCGCTTCCCGCTCTGCATCTACGACAAGATCTCCGCGAAGGACGTCGCCGCCTCGGTGCGATTCAAGGTGGTGGCGGGGAAGGTCGCACGGGCCGCGGGGCTCGCGGTGCGCGTGCGAGGCGCCAACGATTACTACGTCGCGGTGACGAACGCGCTCGGCGGCGACGTGCAGCTCGACAAGGTGGTCGGCGGCACCCGCACGCATCTCGCGGCCACGAAGGCGGCGGTCCCGGCCGAGGAATGGCATGCGCTCAAGCTCGAAGCGCACGGAAAGCACCTCGTCGTCTCGCTCGGCGGCCGGCACGTCATCGAGGCCGAGGACGCGTCGCTCGCCGGGCCGGGCCGGGTGGCCCTCGTGACGCAGGCGGACAGCGTCACGTTCTTCGACGATCTCGAGATCGACGCCCGCGGGAGGCCGGCGCGGTGACTCAGGCGAGCGGCCGTCCCCAGCGGTCGAGGAACGCGACCTCCTCGACGGGGCGTCGCCGCGTCGGGCCGAAGCGGTCCGTCGGGTAGCCGAGCGGGACGAGCGCGACCACCTCGACCGCCTCGGGGACGTCGAGGAGCGGCTTCAGCGCGGGCTCGAAGCCGCGGTGGAGCGTCGTGAGCGTCGTGCCGAGGCCGAGCGCCCGCGCGGCGAGGAGGAGGTTCTGCACCGCCGGGAGGATCGACGCGTACGCCGCGAGCGGCGAGCGCAGCGTGCCGTCCGGGGCGGCGAGCGGCCCGAGCCGGCGATGGTCGAGGCAGCAGGCGATCACGACGGGCGCCGCGGCGAAGTGGGTCGCCAGCTCGCGCGCCGCCCGCATCATGCGGGCGTAGTGCGGCTGGTTCCGGACGTCGCGGTCCGCGTCGGTCGCCGCGGTGAACTCCTCGCCGGCCGTCCAGGCCGCGAGGTAGCGCTCGCCGATCGCGGCGCGCGTCGCCCGGTCCCGTACGACGACGAAGCCCCAGGGCTCCGCGCCGCGCGCCGACGGCGCGCGCGTCGCGGCGGCGATCATGCGCCGGATGGCGGCGTCGGGGACCGGGTCGGGGCGGAAGCGGCGGAGCGCGCGCTGGGTGTCGACGACGGTGAAGAAGTCCGTCTGGGCCGTCACGCGCGCTCCAGGATCGTCGCGGCGCCCTGGCCCATCCCGCCGCAGATGGTCGCGAGGGCCCACCGGCCGCCCCGCCGGGCGAGCTCGAGGGCCGCCGTGCCGACGAGCCGCGCGCCCGACGCGCCGACCGGGTGTCCGAGCGCACACGCGCCGCCGTTCGGGTTGACGCGCTCGGCGTCCTCGATGCCGAACTCGCGCATGAGCGCGAGCGGCGCGCACGCGAACGCCTCGTTCACCTCGACGACGGTCATGTCGCGCATCGCGAGCCCGGAGCGTTCGAGCGCGCGGTGCGTGGCGGGGATCGCGGAGTAGATGAGGTCGGTCGGCGCGCACGCGGCGCTCGCGATCGTGTGGAGGCGGGCGAGCGGCCGGAGCGCGTGGCGCCGGACGGCGTCGCCCGACGCGACGAGGCACACCGCGGCGCCGTCGGCCTGGCCCGAGGAGGTGGCCGCGGTGATCCTGCCGTCGGCGCGGTAGACGGGCGCCAGCGCCGCGATCTTCTCGAGGCTCGTGTCCGGGCGCGGACCCTGGTCGTCGGCCACCAGGATCGGGCGGCCCTCGGGGTCGAGCCCCTCGACCGGCACGATCTCCTCGCGCAGCCGCGCGCGCGCGGCGACGGCGCGGCGGTGGCTCGCGAGCGCCCAGCGATCCATCTCGTCCCGGCCGATCCCGTAGCGGTCCGCCAGCCGTTCGGCGCCCTGACCCCCGTTCAGCTCGATCGGGTCGACCAGCTCGAAGAGCCGGGGGTTGGGGTTCATGGCCGCGAGCATGTGGCCGCCCTCGCGGATCACCTGCTCCATGTCCATCCCGTCGCGGATCGTCGGGATGCGGAAGTGCGTCATGCTGTCGAGTCCGCCCGCGACGAAGACGTCCCCGAGCCCGCACGCGACCTGCATCGTGGCGAGGTGGACGGACATCATGGCCGTCGTGCACGCCCGCTCGACGCTGAGCCCGACCACGTGCGGCGGGAAGCCCGCCATGAACGGGATCGCAGTGCCGGGATGCGCCTGCTCTCCCATCATCTCGACGGCGCCGAGGATGACGCCGTCGACGCGCTCCGCGGGGACGCCCGTCCGCCGGAGGAGCTCGTGGAGGACGACGATCGCCAGATCGTCGGAGCGGACGTTTCGGAAAACGCCGCGGCGCGGATCGGCGCGACCGAACGGCGTGCGGACGTAGCCTGCGAGATAGGCGTCGCGGAGCGCGGCCATCGACGCCGTCTAGCGCAAGCCGGCGGCCGGGTCTACGAAGCGGGCGGGGGCGGCGGGTTCGGGGGACACGCGACGCCGTCGGCGCCGCAGCGGACGTTCGTCTCGTGCGGCTGCCCGTCGGGGCCGGTCACGTTCATGCGGATGCAGTCGACCGCCTCCTGCGGCGTGTCGGACGGATAGTAGAAGCCGAACAGATTGCAGTGCTCGTTCATCTGCGTGTTCGGCCCGAACTTGAACGTCTCGGTGGTGTTGTTGTCCCAGGTGCACGCCCACTCGAGGCCCTCGCCCGGCTGGAGCACGAGCTCACCCGGCGCGAAGTTCTTGAACTCGGGGTCGGCGTAGCCCATGTGGTCGTAGACCGCAGGCTCGATGCGCGCGCCGTTCACGTCCGTGTGCCACACCTGAAAGCGGACGCCGCGGTAGTGGTAGTGGCCGGTGAGCGCGATCACGTTCATCTCGTGGTGGAGCGACGGAGCGCCGGTGAGCGCGCACGGCGTCGTGCGCGTGCTGATCCCGGGCGGCACGACGACGAGGCGGTCCTGGCCGAAGAGCGCGCCCGCGTGCGCGGTCACGGTCGCCGGGTCGGCCGGATGGAGGATGATCTTCGCCCGCGTCTCCCCCTTCGACTTGAGCGTGGCGGTGTTCACGAAGTGGGTCTGGACCATGAGTGGCTGACGCGCCGGGAAGTAGATCGCCACGCCCGGAGGGAGCTGCCAGTCGAGGTGGGGGTTCTGGGTCGCGGCGACGAGCCCCCACTTGGAGAAGTCGACCGCGAAGGGACACTCGTGCGGCGGGTAGTCGGGGGGTCCGTCCGTCGGCCGGTAGAGGTGCACGTGGTGGGTCCCGCCGTGGATCTTCATCTGCACCCGATCGACGTCGGCGTCGTGGTCGGGCAGCACGAACTTTTCCTTCCAGCAGAGCTGCTTCTCCTGGCCCTTCTTCACGCGGCCCGCGTGGACCGTGATGACGATCGGGCGGAGGTCGGGCCGCGCGCCGACACCGGCGGCGAGAGCGACGCCGACGGCGAGCGCGACCAGAGCGGGGACGCGGCGCATGCGGTGGCTTTCTCCTAGTGCGAGAAGGTTTTGCTGGCAACCCTCCGCCGCACCGTTCGGCCCGGCGGAATGTCGGGACGGGGACGGGGCAAGAAGCATGCCCCGGGCGACGCGACGAAACCGTATGACATCCTTGAGGTTCCCGCGATGGTCGCGGGAGAGCGGCGTGCGCTCGCGCGGCAGTCTCGCGCACGTGCACGACTCAGGTCGGCAGCCCGCGCGGGCGAGCACCCGTCGGGCCTCGCGTGAAAGCCGCATTGCGCCCCCGACGCCGGTGTGACAAGCGACTCGAAGCGTCGGACGCTTCGCATGGCGCAGGGCCCGTCTCTCTCCGCGCACGCGGGCGATCACGTCCGGCTGGGTGACGAGTACTACGTCCTCGCGTCGTCGCTCGCGAGCCGCCGCCGCAAGCACGTCCTCGCGCACGCGGACACGTTCGC
>CAZLYE010000440.1:0-2773 GCA_964562865.1 uncultured Binatia bacterium (SeqCode)
CGGCGGCGCCGTGCTGCCGGACGCCGAACCGGAGCGCTTCGTCACCGTCGCGCCGGCAACGTTGACGCTCGCCGACCTCGACGGCGTGCAGCGCGCCGATCGCGAGGCGGCGCTGGCCGCGCACACCGTCCTCGCCGCGGGCCTCGCCGCGCGCCTCCTGCACGCGGGAGTGCGGGCGCGGCTCGCCCCGGACGTCGGCGAGGCGCTCGACCGCGCGCTCCGCACGCCGCGGGACCTGCGGGATCTGAGCGCCGTCCTCGATCGCGCCGCGCTGAACGCGCGCCGCGACTGAGCGCGCGTCCGGGGCGCCTACGGCCGCGAGCTCGCGAGTGCGTCCCGTCGTCTAGAACGGAGAGGGGGGGATTCGAACCCCCGGAGCCACGAGGGCTCACACGATTTCGAGTCGTGCCGTTTCAACCGGGCTCACGCACCTCTCCCGCGTCGACGTGCCTAGCACACGGGCGCGCTGCCGGCCATTGGAGCGCTCAGGTGGAGGCGCGACGCGTGCGGAAGAACTCCTGGACGAGCGTCCGGCAGGCCTCTTCACCGACGCCGGCGGTGACCGCGATGCGGTGGTTCAGGCGCGCGTCGGCCGAGAGGTCGAAGAGCGAGCCGGCCGCGCCGCCCTTCGGGTCCGCGCAACCATAGACGAGCCGCGCGACGCGGGCGTGGAGCGCGGCGCCCATGCACATGACGCACGGCTCGATCGTCACGTAGAGGATCGCGCCCGTCAGCCGGTAGTTGCGGACGGCGAGCGCCGCCGCCCTGAGCGCCCGGATCTCCGCGTGGCCGGTCGGGTCGTGCTCCGCGACGCTGGCGTTCCCGGCTCTCCCGGCCAGCCGGCCGTCGAGCACGACGAGCGCTCCGACCGGCACCTCTCCGCGCGCCCCTGCCGCGCTCGCCTCGCGGATGGCCTCCTCCATCCACCGGCGATCGTCGTGCGTTCCTGCGTCTGGCGTCGTCCCCCCGGAGGACGAGAGGGCGGCGACCGTCACGTCGGTCGCCGCCCGCCGCTTCGCTACTTCATGTCCTTGCTGCCGGTGTCGCCCTTCTTCTCGCCTTCCTTCATGCCCCCCGCCCCCTGACTCGCCTCCTCCTGGCACTTCTTCACGTCGGATTCATCGATCACCATCGTTTCCGCGACGTCCTTCACCGAGCGGCCCGTCTGCAGGTACTTGTTCACCTGCTTGCAGTTGACGGCCCCAGCGAAGCTCGATCCCGCCGTCGCGAGCACCAGCGCTGCTCCGATCACGAGCGCACCTGTCCTCATGTGTGAACCTCCTTGCGCTTGCGCGCATCCATGCGGCGCCAGAGACGCCCTATAGCAATGCCCCGATGGCAAGGAAAGTTACGCCTTCCCGGCATCCGGGGCCCGCGCGGCTGGACACTCGGCGGGGGGGCGGCGTAGACAGATTACATGCGGGTGTTGGAGGCGGTGGTGGTGCTAGGGCTCGCCGGAAGGGCGATCGCCGCGCCATCCGTCCTCGACCGCATCGAACTCGTCTCCAGCCCGGCAACTGCTGTGCGGCTTCACCTCTCGGCACCGGCGGCCGCCTCCGCGGCGTCACTCGGTCCTGCGGGGGATGCGGCGCACCGGGTCTACGTCGACCTCCCGCGCACCATGATGGACCCCGCGTTGGCGCGCGTCGTGCCCGGAGCCGGTCCCCTCCTCCGTGTCCGCGCGGGACAGTTCGACAAGACGACGGCGCGCGTCGTCCTCGATCTCGCCAGCGCCGTTCCCTTCACGATCCGCCAGAGCGGCGGGACGATCACCATCGAGCTGAGCGTGCCAGCCGTCAGCCAGCGGCCGGCGGACGATCACCGGACGTCGGCGACGCCGCCGGCCGTGGCGTCCCGCCCGGCGGAAGTCGGTCACGCGGCCCCGCCCGCTGCGCCCGTCGCCGCCCCGACGGAGAGAAGCCCGACGGTCACGGCGCCGACCCCGACACCCGTCGCACCGGCCGCGCTCGGTGCCAACGCGAGCCCGCCGGGGGCGTCGCCCACGCCGAACCGTGCGCCGACACCGCCCGCCGCGGCGCCGATACCGGTGGCTCCGCCTACGCCGGTGACTCCGCCGACGCCAGCGGCTGCCCCGGGACCGGTCGCGGCAACGCCCCCACCGCCGGCCGAGCATCCCGCCCCACCGGCCGAGCACCCTGCCGAGCGCGAGCCCGCCGCGGCACCCCTGCCCCCGCCGTCGCCTCGCCTGCCGGGCTTCCTACCCGGGCTCCCCTCCGTGAGCGCGCTTCCCGGCGCTCTCATCGCGCTGCAGAACGGCCGCGACCTCGGCCGGAACGTTCCGGTCACGCCACCCGCGGCGCCGGATCACGCCGTCGCCACTCCCGCCCCGACGCCTCCATCCCCGGCGATCACGCCTCCGCCGCGAGCTCCAGCGCCGTCGGAGGCGCCCGGTCCCTTCGTCGGTCCTCCGCTCCCGCCTGCCGGCTCCGTCGAGCCGACGCAGACGGCGCGAGCGGTCCCGACACCGCCGGTCGCCTCGGAGGCACCCGCTGCGCCGCGAGCGGAACCGCGGCGCCTGCCGGTCACGCGTCAGCCTCGCGCCGTCGTCGTGCTCGATGCGGGCCACGGCGGTCGCGACCCCGGCGCGGAGGGCGTCGGCGGCGTCCTCGAGAAGGATGTCGTCCTCGACATCACCCGGCTCGTCGCGCGGCGGCTCGCGGCCCGACTTCCGGTCGACGTTATCATGACGCGGAGCGACGACTCCTTCATCCCGATCGAGCGGCGGCTCGCCCTCCCCGGCGAAGGCGCCACC
>CAZLYE010000441.1:0-6655 GCA_964562865.1 uncultured Binatia bacterium (SeqCode)
CGCGGCGCTGGTCGTGCCGCTGATGTGGACGTTCCCGGTCCCGCTGCTGATGGTCGCCACCGGCGGCGTTGCTGGGCTCGCCGCGGGCGCCTTCGCAGGCCCCCTCCGCACCGAGGCGGGTCTCGGTTGGAGTGCCGTCGCGATGTCTCTTCTCGTGCTCGCCGTCGCTCGCGCCTCCGGGGCACTCTCCCTGCCGCCGGTCGCCGCGAATTCGCACGCCGTCCTGGTTGCCGATCGTTGGAACCCGCTGAGCCGGGTGTCGGGTTACGCGGTACCCGAAGAGGGGGCCCGCTTCGCCCTCGTCCTGTACGACAAGGCCTATGCCCCCGTGGTTCGCCGCCGCGAGGACGAGGCCTATCCGGACTGGCGGGTGTTGGGGCTCGGGCCCCAGAGCATCGGCTACGTGCTGACCGGACCGGGACGGGCGCTCGTCATTGGTGGGGGCGGCGGCCGCGACATCTACAACGCGCTCTCGTCCCAACAGAGCGTCGATGTGATCGAACTGAACCATGACATCCGGCGCGTCGTGGACGAGGACATGGCGGCGATCTCCGGGTCGCCGTACTCGCAGCCGCGGGTGTCGGTGACGATCGGTGACGGTCGCTCCGTCCTTGCCCGGCGGGACGTCAAGTACGACCAGATCCACGTGAGCTTCACGGACACGCTCAGCGCGAACGCGGCGTCGGCGTTCGCGCTCGTCGAGGCGAACCTCTACACGGTCGAGGCGTTCGACGAGTACCTCGGGCACCTCACGCCTCACGGCGTGCTGAACGTCTCGCGGCTCGTGAACCTCGCCGGGGAGGAGGCGCTGCGCGCGACCGTGCTCATGCTCGAGGCACTTCGTCGCCACGGCGTCGAGCACCCCGAGCGAAACGTGGTCGTCATTCGCGGTCGCGACTTCATCAATGCGCCGTTCGGGACGATCCTCGCACGGCTCGAGCCGTACAGTGACGAAGAGCTCGCAACGATCGGCCGTCTGGCGGTGGAGCGCGGCGAGGGCATCGCCTTTTCGCCGGACGGGCCGTACTTCGGCCCCTGGTCGGATCTCGCGCGCGCCCCGAGCCCCCTTGCGTTCTGTCGCGGCTACCGCCTCGACGTCTGCCCGCCGACCGACGATCGCCCCTTCTTCTTCAACATGGTCCGTCTGCGGGACATCGTGCCGGACATCGTTTCGTTTCGACCCCTCGACCCGACGTTTGCCGTCGCTCCGATGAGGATACTCATCACGCTACTCGCGGTGCTGAGCGGGTTCTGCGTGCTTGCATTCGTCGTACCCCTTCGATTCGCACGCAACTCGCAGCCCCGCCCTCCCGTGTCGTCACTCGTATACTTCTCCGCGATCGGATTCGGCTTCATGCTGCTCGAGATGGTGATGGTTCAGCGGCTCGTGCTCTTCCTCGGATTCCCCACCTACGCGCTGTCCGTCGTGTTGGCCGCATTGCTGCTCTGCTCCGGCATTGGGTCGGCGATGTCGGCACACGTGATGTCGCCGCGGCGCACTCTGGTCGTCGCACTCGCGGCGACTGTCACCCTCATCATCGCCTGCGCCCTCGGGTGGCCGCCGCTGCTCGCCGCGCTCATGCGGTTGGCCTTCGTAGCCCGCGTCGCGGTGACGGTTGTGCTCATCGCGCCCCTGGGCGCCGCGATGGGCACGGCGATGCCCCTCGGTCTCGCGAGGATCGAGGGGTTGCATCCGGGAAGTCTGCCCTTCGCGTGGGCCGTGAACGGGGTGACGTCCGTGCTCGCCTCGGTGCTCGCCATCGCGGTGTCGATCACGCTCGGGTTCGAGGCGACGACTCTACTCGCGGCCGGCTGCTACGCTGTGGCGTTCGCACACGCGACGTGGGGGAACTGGCCGTCGGAAACGGTCTTGCCGGAGGACGCGGCGCGTGTCGCGGTCGCGAGTTCCGCGCAGGCGGCTCGCTGACAGCGCCTCGACCACAGTGGTGTGCGGCGCGGCTGCGTCTCTCCCGGACCGCCCGAGTTACTCGATCGTCAGCGTCCGGAAACGAGGCAGTCGCGCACCATCACGCCCGTCACGTCCTCGCGATGAAGTCGACGACGACGCGCGCGAGCTCCTCGCCGCGATCCTCCTGGAGGAAATGACCTGCGCCCGTGATCGTCGTGTGCGGCTGGCCCTTCGCGCCGGGAATCGCCTCCTGGAGGAAGCGGTCGGCGCCGCGCGTGATCGGGTCGGAGTCGGCGAACGCCGTGAGGAACGGCTTCTCCCATCGCCGGAGCGCCTTCCACGCGCGGCGGTTCGGCACCGCGGCCGGGTCGGTGGGCGAGGTGGGCACGAGCAGCGGGAACTGGCGCGCGCCGGCCTTGTAGCGGTCGTCGGGAAAGGGCGCGTCGTACGCCGCAACGACCTCGGCGGGAAGGTCCGTCGCGCAGCCGCCGCGGATGATGCCGCCGACATGGAAGTCGGGCGTCTCCTGCGCGTACTTCTGCCACGCGAGGAACGCCGGGCCGGCCGGCGTGTCGCCGGTCGGGAGGAACGTGTTTGCGGCGACGACGCGCGCGAACCGCTCCGGGTGCTCGGCGACCAGCCGGAGCCCGATGAGGCCACCCCAGTCCTGACAGACGAGCGTGACGCGACGGAGGTCGAGCGCTTCCAGCACGCCGCGCATCCAGTCGACGTGCCGTTGATAGGTGTAGTCCTCGCGCCGGACGGGCTTGTCGGAGCGCCCGAAGCCCACGAGGTCGGGCGCGACAACACGGTGGCCCGCGGCGGCGACGACCGGGATCATCTTCCGGTAGAGGTACGACCACGACGGCTCGCCGTGCAGCATGAGGACCGGAGCGGCGCTGCGGGGTCCCTCGTCGACGTGATGGACGCGGAGCCCGTCGGCGAGCGTCACGTAGTGCGGAGTGAAGGGATGGCCAGGAAGGCGCGCGAACCGCTCCTCCAGGGTGCGCAGCGCCTCCACGGTCAGAGCCTCGCGATCACGCGGTCGGCGAAGTCGTGCAGGCCCTTCCGCACGCCCTCGTCGTCGAACGCCGGCGGCGCGATGATGATGCGCGCGATCCCCAGGTCCTGGAACCGCTTCACGCCGTCGAGGTCGACGAAGCCGTGGCCGGCGGTGAGCTCGATCGTCTCGGGCTTCCGTCCGACCTTCGCGCACTCCTCGCGCAGGACGGCGAAGAGCCGCTTCAGCTTCTCGGGCTCCGCGACGCCCGGGAAGAACCCGTCGCCGTAGCGCGCCGCCCGGCGGGCGGCGCTCTCCGCGTGTCCGCCGACGACGATCGGGACGCCGGGCCGCTGCACGGGCTTCGGGTTCGACTCGAGCGCGGGCCAGCGGAAGAACTTCCCCTCGAACGGCCGGGCCTCGTCGCTCCAGAGCGAACGCATCGCGCGGACGGTCTCGGCCGTGCGCGCGGCGCGGTCGGCGAACGGGATGCCGAGCGCCTGGAACTCCTCCGCGAGCCAGCCGATGCCGATGCCGAGGATCGCCCGCCCGCGGGAGAGCACGTCGAGCGTCGCCACCTCCTTGGCCACGTAGAGCGGGTGGCGCTGCGGGAGGATGAGGATGCCGGTCGCGAGCCGGAGGGTCTTCGTCACGGCAGCCGCGAAGGTGAGCGACAGGAGGGGGTCCGGGATCGGGATGTTGTCGGGCGCCTGGATCTTCCCCGACGGGTCGTACGGGTACCGCGACTGGTAGCCGACCGGGATGACGACGTGCTCGACCGCCCACAGCGACTCGATGCCGGTCTCCTCCGCCGTCCGCGCCAGGTTCGCCAGCGCGTCCGGGTAGGCGAACGGGCCGGCGTTCGCGAACATGATGCCGAACTTCATGGTGGGGTCCTCCCGCGCGGAGCGATAGTCGAGAACGCGGGTCGTCGGCAAGACGGGTGGCGTCAACGTCGCGTCGCGCGGGGGGTGCGGGGGAGCCTCGCTCGGGTTCGATTTCGGCCCCGAGCGGCCGTCCCGGCAGCAGCGGCCGACTCGTGCCCGGCCTCATCGGCGCCGATCGAGGCTCCCTCGAGCCCCGCTTCGCGGGCGCGCAGTGGGCCCGTCACGCGGCGAGGCGCGGACCGGCGGGTTCGTGTGCGCCGGGCCGGACGTTGTCGCGGTGGTCGGCGTGGTCGCGAGCGGCGAGCGCGGTGATGGCGAGCAGCGTGAGGCCGACCGCGGCGACGGCGAACCAGGCGACCGGGCCGAGCAGGTCGACGATGGCGAGCTGACCCTGGAGCGGGATGGCGGTGACTGCGTAGGCGGTGATCATCGGTGCTCCTCCTCGTGCGTGGTGCGTCTGCCCGGGGGGAGAGCAACGAGGATGCCAGGCGGGACCCGAGCGCCGGCGGGCGCGCGCGGGGCCGGCTGCCAACTTTCCGTGGCGGTAGCCGCGGCGGCTGCAAACCGGGCTCAGCGGAGCCCGTAGTCCTTCATCTTCCGCTGGAGCATGACGCGCGAGAGGCCGAGCGCCCGCGCCGCGTGCGACACGTTCCCGCCGTGCTGCCGGAGCGCCTCGCTGATGTAGCGGGCCTCGAAGGCCGCGCGCGCGGGTCGGAGCTGCCCTGCGCTCCCGCCGGCCGTGTCCTCCGCCGGAGCCTTGGCTGCCGGCCGCAGCTTCGCCGAGAGGTGCGCCAGCCCGATGCGGTCGCCGTCGGAGGCGAGTGCCACCGCACGCTCGATCTCGTTCTGCAGCTCGCGGACGTTGCCGGGCCACCCGAAGCCGGCGAGGAGGGCGAGCGCCTCCGGCGTGATGCCCGCGATGCGCTTCGTGTGACGCGCGGCCGCCACGGCGAGCAGGTGGTCCGCGAGCAGCGGGATGTCCTCCCGGCGGTCCCGGAGCGATGGGAGACGGATCGGGAAGGCGGCGAGGCGGTAGTACAGGTCCTGGCGGAACCGGCCGGCGGCGATCTCGGCCGACAGGTCGCGGTTCGTGGCCGCGATGACGCGGACGTCGACCACCCGCGGCCGCGTGTCGCCGACCGGCGTGACGGCGCCGTCCTCGAGGACGCGGAGGAGCTTCGCCTGCATCGCAGCCGGCATCTCGCCCACCTCGTCGAGGAGGATCGTCCCGCCGGACGCGGCCTCGAAGAAGCCGCGCTGGTCATGCTGCGCGCCGGTGAACGCGCCCCGGCGGTGCCCGAAGAGCTCGCTCTCGAGGAGCGCCTCGGGAAGCGCGGCACAGTTGACCGCGACGAACGGCCCGTCGCCACGCCGGCTCGCGCGGTGGACGCCGCGCGCGACGAGCTCCTTCCCGCTGCCCGTCTCGCCCTCGATCAGCACCGCGATGGGTGACGCCGCGGCACTCTCCATCAGGCGGAAGACCTCGGCCATCGCGGCGCCGCTGCCGATCATCTCGCCGAATTGGTCGCGGCGCGCGAGGTCACGCCGCAGCGCGCCCACCTGCGCCCGCAGGCGCTCCTCGGAGCCCTTGAGGCGCTCGTAGAGGCGCGCGTTCTCGATCGCCACGCCGATGCTGCCCGCGAGGCTCTCGAGGAAGGTGAGGTCGTCGTCGTCGAACCGCGCACGGTCGCGGGGGTTGATCACCTGCACGACCCCGATCGGCCCCTGCGCCGACCTGAGCGGGACGCAGAGGAGCGCGCGCGTCGTCATGCCCGTGTGGCGGTCGACCTCGGGATAGAAGTCGGGATGTGCCGACGCGTCGTCGACGCGCACGCCCCGGCCGGCGCGCAGCACGGTCCCCGCGATGCCGCGCGCGGCGGGGAAGCGGAGGCGCGCGAGCCGCCCGCTCGCCTCCGGATCGGCGGCGGCGACGTAGGGGAAGTAGAGCTCGTCACGCTCCGGGTCGAGCAGCAGGACGGAGACGCCCTCGGCGCGCAGCACCTCCCGACACTTCGCCGCGACGAGCGGGATGAGCTCGTCCAGCTCCAGGCGCTCGGCGAAGGCGCAGCCGAGGTCGTAGAGGAGCCGCAGCCGCGCCGCGCCGTCGGACGCCTCCATGGGGACCTGTCTAGACGACCGGGCGGTCTCCGATCAACGACCAGACGAGGCCGTGCCCACCCGCGCGGCGACGAAGAAGACGAGGAACCCGAGGACGAGCGGCACGAGCGCGATCCAGAAGCCGGGGCGCGTCGCGAGCTCGCGGAGCGGCAGGGCGACGGCGAGGTGCCCGACGACCGCCCAGACGAGGAGGACGACGCCGATCGCGATCAGCGCGCCGCCCGCCCAGCGGCAGGCCTGGCGGAGGCTCGTCACGTTGGCGCGGAGCCGCTCGTAGACGCGCACCTTCTCGTGCGCGAAGGCGATGTCGGTCGCGAGCGCCTCAAGGAACGCGAGGTCCTCGCGGCCGCGGAAGCCGCTCGCCGGGTTGACGACCTCGATCACGCCGATCGTCCCCCAGCCGGTCCGGAGCGGCGCGCAGAGGACGGAGCGCGTGTCCATCGCCGTCATCTGGTCGACGCCGGAGTAGAAGCGCGGGTCGCGCTTCACGTCCTCGACGCACACCGCCTCGCCGCGCGCGAGCACCCAGCCCGCGATGCCGCGGTCGGAGGGGAAGCGGACCTCCGTGAGCCGCCGCTCGGACGCGCTGCGCGACTCGGCCTGGCTCGCGACCGGGAAGTAGAGCTCGTTGCGGGCCGCGTCGAAGAGGAGGAGCGCGCACCCGTCGGCGTGGAGGAGCTCGCGGGCGCGCTGGGTCGCGTGACGGAGGAGGTCGCCCAGGTCGGTGAAGCTCCCGAGGCG
>CAZLYE010000442.1:0-6186 GCA_964562865.1 uncultured Binatia bacterium (SeqCode)
GGCGGGCGACGACGGCGCCGTCGCGGTACGCGGGGTCGACGCACGCGCGCCCGATCTCCACCACGTCGGGGAGGTCGCGCACGGCGCCGAGATCGAACTCGTGCTCGGAGTAGAAGCCGCCGAGGCGGCACGCGACACGCCCGGAGAGCATCCGGTACGTGCCGACGACGGGGCCGTCGTCCCCGTCGCGCACGAGCAGGTGGTCACACCAGCGGTCGTAGCCGTCCTCGTCGAGAGCCCGCTCCGTGACGAGCCGTGCGCCGAGCTCGTCGTGGAAGACGCGGTAGCGGAGCTCCTGTGCGGCGCGTACCTCCGCGCCGGTCGTCGCGAGGCAGGTGACGAGCCGCCTCTCCGTCCCATTCGATGTCTTTTGCATGCCGCCAGGGTAGCGGGCGGCAGGCACACGTTCCCGCCGGGAAGTTGCCCGGGTGTGAAGGTTACCGCAATCCGCGGTGAAGAATCCGCGAGGTGAACTTCACCTGCGCAGACGGCCGAGATCCCTCGGAGATCCGGTGGAAGCGGAACCTATGCGGAGTGAGGACGCGCGACGATCCGCGCGTCGACCAGGGGAACGGGCCACCACGGATGCCGTACCAGAGCTTCCCGCCGTTCCTCCGTGAGCTCGGGGTGCTTCAGCCGCAGATGCTGCGCCATCGCGGCGACGGTGCGCTCTCTCCCCATGGCCGCAACGAGCTCGTCACACAACCGACATTGAAGCGACATCCGTGTCACCATGGGAACGGGAGCCTAGTCGGAGCACCACAGACCTGGCAAGACCCCTTCCGAGCTGCCGTCCGTCCCGTCCAAGTGCCCGAGGCGGCGAGGATTCTCGGTCGACGACCTCACTGAGGCGCGGTCGTGCACCCCTCCCGCCGCCGTTTGCCCACGGCCACCGCGGCCGGCTAGCCTCGCCGCGCGTTCGCATTGGAGGTTCCCTGGACGCCCCGTCGATCGACCCTGCCGCGACCGTCCTTCAGCTCGCCGCGACCCTGGCGCTCACGGTCGTGATCGGCCTCGAGCGCGAGGAGCGCGTCGCGCGGGATCGCACGCTGGTCGGCGGCGTGCGGACGATCCCGATCATCGGCCTCCTCGGTCACGCGATGGCACTCGTCGGGCGCGGGTCGGTCGTCCCGATCACGGCCGGCTTCCTCGCGCTCACCGCCCTCCTCGCGGTCGAGTACCACCACCGGCTCCTGCAGCAGCCCCACGGCGCGACCAGCGAGATGGCGGTCCTCGGCGCGTATCTCGTCGGCGCCCTCGTCGGGTCCGGGCAGCTCGTGAGCGCGACGGCCATCACGGTCGCCGTCGTCCTCCTGTTGACGGCGAAGGACCCGCTCGAGCGGCTCGCGCTGCAGATCCCGGCGCAGGAGATCGGGACCTTCGTGAGCTTCCTCCTCATCGTCTGCGTGATCCTGCCCGTGCTGCCGGATCAGGGCTACACACCGTTCGACCTGAACCCTCGGCGCACGTGGATGGTGGTCGTCGCGGTGAGCGGGCTCTCGTACGCGAGCTACGTCGCGCAGAAGCTCGTCCGCGCCCGCGGGAGCATCCTCCTCACGGCCCTCCTCGGGGGTGCCTACTCGAGCACGGCGACGACGCTCGTGCTGGCCCGTCGTTCGCGCGAGCAGCCCGACGTGCCGGCGACGTACGCGGGGGCGATCGTGCTGGCGTCGGGTGTGATGTACGTGCGGATGGGCGTGCTCGTGCTGCTCTTCGCGCCGCCGCTCGCCCAGGCGCTCCTCCCCCGCCTCGTCGGGCTCGCCGCCGGCACGTGCCTCGCCGGCGCGCTCGCCGTCTACCTCGGGGGCCGCACCCGCGACCGGGACACGCCGGCCGACGGCGCGGCACTCCGACATCCGCTCGAGGTCGGCTCGGCTCTCGTCTTCGCGACCCTCTTCCTCGTGCTCTCGGTCGTCACCCGCTGGGTCGCGACGCACCTCGGTGCCGCCGGCGTGCGGGTCCTCGCCTCGGTCGTCGGCGCGGTGGACATCGACCCCTTCGTGCTCGGTCTCGCGACGGGTCCTCCGCAGGCGATCGCGCGCGACGTCGCGGCGAGCGCCGTGCTGCTCGCGGCGGCGAGCAACGACGTCGCCAAGGCCGGGTACGCCCTCGCGTTCGGCGACCGCCGGGTCGGTCGCGCCGCGTGCCTCGCGCTCCTCGCGCTCGCCGGCGTGACGACCGCGCTCGCCTTCAGCTGAGGCACGCCTCCTCGAGGACCATTTTGAGTGCGCGGGTGGTGTTTGCTACATGCCTGGACCCGCGATGAACGCCGCACGAGTCTTCGTCACGGCCGCCCTTCTCGTCGCGCTCGTCACGATCACGGGGAGACGCCTCGAGGCCGGCAGCGGGATCCGTCGGTGCGCGGTCCAGAAGCTCGGCGCCGTCGGCAAGGAGATCGCGGGCCAGATGGCCTGCTGGGCGAAGGCGAAGAAGGCCCGGGCCGCCGTCGACCCCGGCTGCCTCTCGGCGCAGCAGACGAGCGCGGACGCGATCGTCGGCCGGGCAGGCGACCTGTGCCTCGGAACCGGCGCAGCGATCGATGCGGCCGTCGAGAGCTGCGTCGGCGCGTTCGTGGGCAACGTCCCCGCGGACGGGGCCTGCCCGAGCACGAGCGCGGCCGTGATGGGCCAATCGGTGAAGACGCTGCTCGCCTGTCAGGCGGGCGGGGTCGGGAAGCCGCGGCGCCTCGCCGCGTGTCGCGCGATGCAGGCGAGGAAGATCCCACGCGTGCTCGTGAAGGCGGGCAGCTGCGCCGACGCCACCGGGACCGCGGCCGACGCGGACGCCTGCGCGGCCCGGATCGATGCGGTGCTCGGGCTGCCACTCGGCGGGGGGACGACGACCACCACGCTGGTCCCTCGCGACATCGTCTGCTGCGCCCATCCCGTGGCGCCCGCGTGCGAGTACACCACCTCCTCGGTCAACTGCGTCGCGGGCGGCGGAACGCCCTCCCCGGACTCCCTCTGCAATCCGGCGACGGGCGCATGCTCCCCGCCCCCGATCCAGACGGGCAGCTGCTGCACCCTGAACCTCGGCATCTCCTGCTCGGCGGGACCGTTCTACGACCTCGGCTCCCATTGCACGGGCGAGGGCGGCACCAAGGTCGCGAACGCCAAGTGCCCGGCGGCGACCCTGGGCGGCTGCGTGGTCCCCTAGGTCCGCCCGGGCGACGCCCCCCTCGCGATCGACGCTACTCGCAGCCCGAGCTGAGCCCGGCGACGGCGAGGGCGTTCGGGAACGAGTTCATCTGCGGCGCCGTCATGCTGAACGGGTTCGAGTCGGCGAGCATGCCGTCCGAGGGGCGGAGGTGATAGGCCTGCACGAGGTCGTAGTCGCCGGCGGCGACGTACAGCACGTCGGGTCCCACCGCGAGGCCGACCGGGCTGCCGCGCACGTCGGCCTTGGTGGCAGTCGACGGATGCTTGCGGATGTTGCCGTTCGGCCGGAGCCTGAAGGCGTCGACCCGCCCGTGCGTGAACTGCGACGCGAAGATCGTATCGCCCACGAGCACCATATCCTGGTACTGCTGGTAGACGGCGGTCTTCCTGTTGGCCTTCTGGTACTTGAAGTTCCCCGTCACCGCCTTGCCGTTGGCGTCCCGGAGGCAGGGATCGACCACTTCCTTCGTCTTCTTCCGGTACGGGGGGTGGAAGAAGCCGTTCGCGTCGAGGTTGAATTGGAGGATGCGTCGCTGCGCGAGCGACTCGACGTAGAGGCGGTTGCCCGCGGGGTCGTCGATGATGAGGAAGGCACGCGGCACGAGGAGGTGCCGCCGCTCCGACACCGGGCACGTGAACGGCGTTCGCGCGCTGGCCGTCGTCCCGACCTTGCACTCGTCGGGCGTGGCTTCGAGGCTTCCGTCCGCGTTGGTGGGATAGACGGACAGGCGACCACCGAGGATGTCGGCGGCCGCGTAGAGCAGGCCGCCGTGCGGGACCAGGCGCTGGAAGTCGGCGCCGTTCGGACCCTGGATGCAGCTCGTGAAGTCCTTCGCTGGCGCCCCGGTCGCATCGAGCGGATACGCGGCGATGCGACCCTGCCCGCTCTGCGGCACGTAGAGCGTGTGCCCGTCCTCACTCAGGGCCAGGTCGAGCGGGTCCATGTTCGGGGACGTGAGCGGTCTGATGCCGGAACCTCCGCTCAACCCGCCGTGCCGGCCGATGCTGAACGCCTCGACGCGGTCGGACTCGGCGACGTAGAGCGTGCCGTCGGCGCCCGTCGTCGGGTCCGGACGCACGAGGAGCCGACGCGGGAACGGCCCCGCGGTGTCGACGTGCGTGATGGGCGTGGGCGCGAGCGAGCCGTCGTCGGGGTTCACGCAGAACCCGTCGACGCCCTGCGTGCTCGCCGCGGTGGCGTAGAGGATCGTTCCGGCGGAGGCGGGCCGTCCGAAGACGAGCGCCAGGAAAAGCAAACTCATGATACGACGCATGCGGCCCGACCTTATAGCAACCGCTCCCCGTCGTATGAAACGGTCAACCGAACTACGAGCCGGCTCGTCTCACGGAGAGGCATGGGGCGAGGAATGACCCGCAGGCGCGGGGAGGCACGGCGGGTGTGCGTTCCCGCCCTGGTCGCCTGCGCGCTCCTCGGCATCGTGCGTCCCGCGCTGGGAGCCGGCGGGCGCTGGAGCTCGCTCTCGCCACGCCTTCGCGACGCGGCCGACCTCGGCCGGGCGGACCCCACGACCATGCGTCACGTCGCCGTCGGCCTCGCGCTGCACGATCGCCCCGGGCTCGAATCCTTCCTCGCCGACGTGCAGGATCGCGCGTCGCCCAGCTTCCGTCGCTTCCTCACCCCCGACGAGCTCGTGGCCCGCTACGCGCCCACGCCCGACGCCGAGGCCGCGGTCGTCGCCTACCTCGAGGCGAGCGGCCGCGCCGTCACGACACGCTTCCCGAACCGTCTGCTCGTGGGTGCGTCGGGGACGACGACCGCCGTCGAGCAAGCCTTCGGCGTCGAGATCCACGACGTCGCGCTCGGCGGCGTGCGCCACTTCGCGGCCATGCAGGAACCCGTCCTCCCCGCGGGCGTCGCCGAGCACGTCGCGGGGGTCCTCGGGCTCGACGATCTCGCGCCCGCGCGTTCCCACGTCCGCGCGCGGCCGGCTGCGGCGCCGCGCGCCGCCATCGGCCGGAACTGCTGTCATCTCGGTCCCGCCGACCTGACCGCGTTCTACGACCTGCCCGTCACGCCGGACGGCAGCGGTGCGACGGTGATCATCGCGGGCGTGTACCGCTGGAGGGACGAGGACGTCGCGGCGTTCGACGCGGAGTGGGGCCTGCCCGGTCTGCCCGCGGGCAGCGGGCAGGTCTGCACGGCCGGCGTGGCGCCGCCCGGATGTCGCTTCCATCACTCCCGCTCGATCGAGGCCGAGCTCGACGTCGAGCTCGCGCACGCGATGGCACCGGGTGCACGCGTCCTGAACTACATGTCGCCCTCACGCTCCCTTGCCGACCTCTCGCTCGCGTACGAGCACGTCGTCACGGACAACGCGGGCCAGGTGGTCCTGACGACCTGGGGTGTGTGCGAGCCGAACGTGCCTCCCGCTGCCCAGCAGATCGACGACCAGATCTTCGCGGCCGGGAATGCCCTCGGGCAGGCATGGTTCGCGGCCTCCGGCGATCACGGGAGCGAAGCGTGTCGCGGCGACCCGATCGGGCACCATCGCGTCGTGACCGTCGACCATCCCGCGAACTCCCCGCACGTGGTCGGCGTCGGCGGCACGACGCCCGCGTGCAGTGCGGGGTTCGTCCCGGGCAACCCGGCGTGCGCGGGCTACGGCGCGGAGACCGCCTGGTCAGGCGCCGGCGGCGGCACGAGCGATCTCTTCGCGCGGCCCGCCTTCCAGACGGGCTGCGGCGTGCCGGCCGGGACGCAGCGTCTCGTCCCCGACGTCGCGCTCGCGGCGAATCCGACGCCCGGCAACTACGTCGCGTCCGCGGGCCGGTGGATGATCGTCGGCGGGACGTCCGCAGCGACCGCGATGTGGGGTGGGCTCTTCACCCGCGTCGCGGAGCAGGTGGGTGGCGCCGGGACCGGCGCCCCCGGCCCGACGCTCTACGGGCTCTGCGGCAGCCCGGCCTTCCACGACGTCACGTCGGGCTCGAACGGAGCGTACGTCGCCGGACCAGGCTACGATCAGGTGACCGGGCTCGGCAGCCCGGACGTCGCCGCGCTGCTCTC
>CAZLYE010000443.1:0-13404 GCA_964562865.1 uncultured Binatia bacterium (SeqCode)
CGGCGCCACGACGCCCACGTCCCACATCCGCTCGAGGCGTTCGCCGTCGCGCACGACCGTCAGCGTGACGTGCTGCCAGCCCGCGTCGCTCACCGCGGGCACCCACGACCACGTCCGCTCGTGCGAGACGGGGCGGCTCCAGTGGGACCACGTCACGTCCGCTCCCGCGTCGGTGGTCGCCGAGAACACCACCGGCTCGCCCACCCGCGCAGAGAGTTCACTCACCGCCGGCGTGACGACGAGCGACGTCGGGACCGCGGCCCGCAGGCGCCGTGAGACGCGCACCGCTCCGAACGCGCCGAGGACCCCGACCAGGAGGAGCGCGAAGAGGGTCCGGCGCGTCACGGCGCGGGAGGGTACAGCGCGGGCCCGGCGGGTCGCAATCGTCGGCCGCTTCGCCCTTCCCCTCCCGTGCGGTCCGCCTCGCGGCGGTCGCCCGTCAGTCGGTCACGGCGAATGAGCCGGTGAGCGGAAGGTCGCGCGACGACGGCCCGACGCGCACGTCGTAGGTGATCGGCTCGACCTCCCAGGCACCCGCTGTGACGTCCCAGAAGGCGAGGTCCCGGGCGCGGACGTCGAACGCGACCGTCTGCGTCTCCCCCGGCTCGAGGTGCACGCGCGCGAACGCCTTCAGGTCGTTCACCGCGCGATCGACACGCGAGCCCTCGTAGCCGACGTAGAGCTGCGCGATCTCGTCGCCCGCCACCGAACCCGTGTTGGTCACGTCGGCGGTCACGTGGACCCGTCCCCACGGAGACACGGCGGCCGGGCCGACCGTGAGATTCGTGTACGCATAGGTGGTGTACGAGAGCCCGATGCCGAACGGGAAGAGCGGTGCCACGCCGTTCCGGTCGAGCCAGCGGTAGCCGTGGTAGTAGCCGTACGTCACCGCGAGATCCGTGTTGTCGAAGGGCGGGAGATCCGACTCGGCCTGCGGGAACGTCGTGGGCAGCTTGCCGGACGGGTTGACGTCGCCGAAGAGGATCTGGGCGATCCCCGTCCCGCCCGACTGGCCCGGGTACCAGGCCATGAGGACCGCCGAGACGTCGTCGAGCCACGGCATGAGGAGCGCACCGCTCCCCTCGAGGACCACGATCGTCCGCGGGTTGAGCGCCGCGACCGCGGCGATGAGGGCGTCCTGATCGCCCGGGAGCGCGAGCCCCACCCGGTCGCCGATCGTCACCAGCCCCTCGCCCTCGTCGGCGTAGGTGAGCCCGGCGACGACGACGGCGGCGTCCGCCGCCGCGATGGCCGCCTGGTCCGCCGGGGAGAGCGGGTCCGTCGACGCGTAGGCCACGGTGACGGGACCCGCATCGGCTCGGATCCCGTCGAGCGGCGCCACGGCCGACGACGGCGCCGCCAGGCTGCTCCCGTGGTCGCCCAGGTTCGCCATCGCCGCGAGCGGCCCGACCACCGCGATCGAGCCGACGTGCGTGCGATCGAGCGGGAGCGTGTCGCCGGCGTTCTTCAGGAGCACGATGCTCTTCTGGGCCACCTCGAGCGCGACGGCGGCGTTCGCGGGCGTCTCCACCTTCGACGGGTCGAGCGCGGGCGGGTCCGTGTCGAGGCGGAAGCAGAGCTGCGCGCGGAGGATCCGGCGCACCGCTTCGTCGACCGTCGCCTCGGCGACCTGCCCGGCCGTCACGGCACTGGCGAGCTTGGGGCCGTAGTAGACGGGGTACGGCATCTCGATGTCGAGCCCGGCGTTCGCGGAGGGCGCCGTGCTCCGCACCGCGAGGACCCAGTCGGACTCGACGAAGCCCTGGAAGCCCCAATCGCCCTTCAGGATGTCGTGCAGCAGGTGGACGTTCTCCGTGCAGTGCTGTCCGTTCACGAGATTGTAGGCGGCCATGACGGAGGCCGCGTGCCCCTGCTCGACCGCCCTCCGGAAGTGCGGCATGTACACCTCGCGCAGCGACCGCTCGTCGACCGTCACGTCGAGGTTGAAGCGCGTGTCCTCGATGCTGTTCAGCGCGAAGTGCTTCGGGTTCGCGATCACCTGCGTCTGGGCGCCCTGGATGAAGCCGACACCCATGCTGCCGAGGTGCACCGTGTCCTCGCCGTAGGTCTCCTGGGCCCGGCCCCAGCGCGGGTGGCGCAGGATGTTCACCACCGGGGCGAGGATGACGCTCGCGCCGCGCGCTCTCGCCTCGCTGCCGATCACCTCGCCGACGCGCTCCTCGAGCGTCGGGTCCCACGTGGCGCCGCGCGCGCTCGCGACCGGGAAGGTCGTGGCCGTGCCGGTGCCGAGGCTCACGCCGCGCGCCCCGTCGACCATCGCCAGACCCGGGATGCCGAGCGCGGCGTCCGCCGTGGTGAGCCACACGCCGCCGCTTTCCATGGTCCCGTGCATCAGGTCAGTCTTCTGCGCGAGCGTGAGCTGCGGGAGCAGCGCGTCGATGCGTCGCTCGACGGCGCCCGCGGCGTCGCCGCAGAAGCCCGCGTCGTGGAACTCGGCCGCGACGGCCTCGTCGCCCGCCGTCTCCGCGGCGGTGAGCAGGCACTGCGCGAGGCCGTCGCCGGTGGCGGGCGCGGCGCACGGCAGCCCGAAGTGCGCCCCGGCGAGCGCGGACCCACGGCAGCGGGCGGCGATCGAGCCGGCGGCGGCGGCGCGGAGCGTGGCGATGCGTGCGGCGGTGTGCGACTCGGTGCTGCAGTCCTCGCCCGGCGTCAGGTCCGCAGGAGGCCGGCGCTTGCACCGCTGGAGCACGCGGAGGCGCGCACGGGTGAAGCGTCGGACGTCGGACGACGCCTCGGCCTGACAGCGCCGGACCGGCGTCGACACGGCGCCGGTCGTCGCATCCGCGACGCCGACGAGCGCCGCGCAGATCGCGCCGTGGCTGCCGACCAGGCACGCCCCGAGCGTGGCGGCGGTGCGGGTCTCGGCGCAGTCGCCGCCCGGCTGGAGCGCGGCCACAGCCGCGTCGGTGCACGCTCCGGCCACCCGGCCGAGGAGCGTGGTCGCCGCCTGCTGCAGCGCGCCCGCCGACGCCGCGTTGCAGTCCGTTCCGGCGGGCAGCGTCCCGCGCGCGATCCGTGCCCGGCAGGCCGCGAGCGCGCCGAGCGAGCGTGCGAGGAACGTGCTCGCCGCGTGCGGGACGGCCCGCGGGCAGCCGTCCTGGGCGAGTGCGGGCTGCGAGCCGAGGACGGCCACGGCCGCTGCGAGGAAGACCGCGGTGGACCGGCTGGGTGACATGCTGCGACATGGGGATACATCCCGCCCACGCGGGATGGCAAGAGAGAATATCGGCGGAGCGCGAGCGCCGCCGCCGACGCTCAGCGGTGGACGCCGCAAGATCCGTCGGTTTTCGGTTGACGGCGCCCCCGGCGCCGCCGTAGCGTCCCGCGGCGAGCACGGGAGGGACAGCCATGTCGGTTCGACGCCTCGTCACAGTTCTCTTCTTCGCCCTCGTGACGGCCGGTACGGCGCGTGGCGCCGCACCGTTCATGGTCGGCGCGGCGGTCGCCGACATCACACCGCCGCTCGCCGCGACGGCGACGTCCAATCCGGCCAACTGCGACACGACCGGGACCTACGACGGGCCGCACCTCTTCTCGCTCGAGGAGCCCTACCGCGACCTGAACGGCAACGGCCGGTACGACTCGGACCCCGCGGACGGCGGCCCCGAGCCGTTCCTCGACTGCCCCACCCCGACCGCGAACGGCGGCGTCCGCCCGCCCGACGGCCGCTGGGACGGCATCTACCTGGACGGCGGCAGCGGCTTCAATCGCATCCCGACCGCGGTGCTCGATCCGGTCACCTCGCGGACGATCGTCGTCTCCAACGGCACGCGGACGATCTCCATCACGGTCGCCGACAGCGAGGGCGTCTTCCGCGAGATCTGGGAGCTCGTCCGCCAGAAGGTCCGCGCCGACGGCGGATTCGGCCTCGACGAGATGTTCATGAGCTCGACGCACGACGAGTCGGCACCCGACACGATCGGGATCGGCGGGCCGGGTCAGACGACGTCCGGCGTGGACCCGTTCTACGTCGAGTACATGATCGCGCAGACCGCCCAGAGCATCGAGGACGCGGCCACCCATCTCCAGCCGGCGACCATCCGCTTCGGCCAGATCCATCCCGACGACCTCGTCCCCTGCTGGTCCTCCTACCCGTTCGTCGCCGACGAGACGGTCGGCGCGATGCAGGCGCGCGGCACCGACGGGACGGTCATCGCGACGCTCGTCAACTACGGGATCCACGCCGAGGAGCTCGGCTTCTCCGACGACGACCAGGACCGCCTGCACCTGTCCTCGGACTGGCACCACTTCGCGCGCGAATCGCTCGAGGCGACGTACGGTGGCGTCGCGGTGACGATGGCCGGATCGGTCGGCTCGGTCGAGATGCCCAAGGTGTTCGACGACGTCCGCTCGTTCGTCCCGGTCGGCGAGCACAGCGTCCCCGGGAACGGCGGCTGCCGGACGATCTACGACACCACGGGCACGTTCGCGCCCTACGGCTACCTGCTGTCGACCGCCGCCCGCGGGCAGCACGTGGCGCTGTGGGCCGGCCGGGCACTCGACGCGGGCGCCGACTCCACGTCGTCGACCATCGAGTTCAAGCGCACGAGCCTCTTCCTGCCGCTCGACAACGAGCTCTTCTACGTGGCCGGGCTCTTCGGCGTCTTCGCGTACAAGGACGTGTACCAGAACGGCGTGCTCTCGCCGCGGGCCGCCAACGGGAGCGAGAACGGCAACGAGTTCAAGACCGACATCGGCTGGTACACGATCGGCGACGGCCAGTTCGTGACGACGCCCGGTGAGGTGTTCCCGTTCACCTACGTCCGCGACTTCTCGGGGCCCGACGACCTCGCCCTGCCGGAGTTCGGGCCGGTGCACGGCTGGGTGATGGCGGCCATGACCCGCCGCTGGCGGTTCATCGAGGGCCTCGGCGAGGACATGGTCGGCTACATCTTCCCGCACTCCAACGCGGTCGACGTTCCCACCCTCGCGCACATCGCGAACGATCCGGGCGACACCGACCGCTTCGGCTGCGGGCACTCCGACGACGGCGAGGCGGCGGCCGAGGCCGCCGGCGACATCCTGAACGACGCCATCCTCGGCCTCCTCCCGCCGGTCCGCTCCAGGGGCTCGCAGCGCGTCGTCGTCGGTCGCTACGTGTGGTCGGACGGGACGCTCCACCGCAACCCGATCGGCGATGGGCAGTTCCGGTGCGACGGCGTCAACCCGTTCACGCCGGCACCGGACGGCGGGGCCGTCGCCGTGTGGGTGCTGCCCGAGGGCGTGACGCAGTTCGCGCGCGGCGTCGGCAAGGTCTATCGACTGCGGGACACGGCTGCCTTCGGGCGCGCGCGTCGGCGTGCCGCGTGGATGAACGTCCGCGGACAACCGGAGGCCGACGCGAGCATGCAGACCCGCGGCGTGATCCTCGGGCGCAGCAAGCGCGTCTGGGTTGACGTCTTCCCGGACACGACGGGCCTGACGATCCTGCCGCCGCGGCCGTGACGCGTCGCGGGACCGTCCCGTCGAGCGCGTCGACCGCGTCGATCCAGGCGTTTTTTACATTTCGGTGCGCGGCAGTGAAAATTCCGCCAGCGAGCGAGCGTCCGACGGCACCGAGTCGTAGATAACGCCACGTTGGAACGTTGTATGCATGGACAGGTCGCTTGACCCCACCGCCGTCGGCAGCTAGCGGCGAGGAGGAGGGAATCCATGCGACACTACGCATTGCGCGCGATGCTCGCTCTCTTCGTGGTCCTCGGTGGCCTGCTCCTCGGCGCGGCATGGCCGGGGCTCGCGCAGAGTCAGAGCAAGGACGAGTGCCTCGTCGAGTTCCAGGACGAGAGCGGCAGCATCGCCGACAACACCTCACGCATGCAGACCGCCACGCGGAAGAAGTGCACGTTCAACCTGCGGCTCTGTACCAACGTCGTGCAGGCCGGATGCGATCCGGCCCCGTTCCAGACGAAGAAGTTTCACGCGACCGGTCACTGCGGCCCCGTCGCACACCTCCAGGTGACGGCGTCGGGGACGAGCTCCGTGTGCGGGGCGTTCACCGGCATCAAGGTGAGCACGAAGAACAACGGGAAGAAGGAAGGCCGGTGCGTCGTCCGGGCCGCCGTCCGGTCCGCCAAGACGAAGGCGCGACACGACGTGGACACCATCACGCTCCTCTGCGAGCCGTAGAGGGAGCGGCTCAGCCCGCTTCGGACGCTCCCGGCTCCGGACCGCTGCCCGTCGGGACCGTCACCCCGAAGTAGTCCTGGCCGCCCGTGTCGGTACCGAAGAGCCCGGGGAGGTCGAGCCCGACCCCGAGCAGCGGCGAGTCCGCGCGGAGCCGGTAGGCGGAGAGGCTCGCGAGCCGATCGGCGTCGCCGATCGCCGCGCCGCCGCCCGGACGGACGAGCCGCGGGTCCACGTCGAATCCCGTCGCGTTCGGGCCGAGCCGCTCCTGCCCCGTCGCGTCGCGCCACGCGGCGAGCGTCGTGTAGACGGCCGCTCCCCAGTCCACCTCGAGCCCGCCCGCCGGCGAGAAGTAGTCGTTCTGCTGGAAGACGAGCGCGTCCGGCGCCGACGCCGACGCCGCCACCACGGGAACGCCCCGCGTGACCTGGAAGATGTTGTTGCGCACCGTGATCCCCGCGCCCACCGTCGGGAACAGGGCGGCCACCGGCGCCGACCCGCCGGACGTCGCGGAGAGGTAGACCACGTTGTTGTAGATCGCGTCCCCGTAGATGAACCCGTCGCCCATGATCGCCCCGAAGCCGTTCTGGCGACCGTCGTTCTGGCTCACGTTGTAGCGGATCGTGTTGCCGGTGTGGCTTCCGTTCTGACGGGCGGAGAAGAGGAGGTATCCCGCCCCGTCGTTGTCGTGGGAGTAGCTGTACTGGATGACGGAGCTCGACGTGTTCTGGTCGAGGTCGAAGCCGTCGCCGTCGGCCAGCCCCGCCGTCCGGTTCCGATACGACTCGTTGTACTGGATCGTGATGCCGGCCGAATCGTAGGCCCAGATGCCCGCACCGCATCCGGCCGCCCGGCAGAGCCGCCCGTTGTCGGAGGCGACGGAGCGCTCGA
Source organism: uncultured Binatia bacterium (SeqCode) (assembly GCA_964562865.1). Taxonomy (GTDB): domain Bacteria; phylum Desulfobacterota; class Binatia; order DP-6; family DP-6; genus CAZLYE01. The sequence continues at coordinate 7,036 of CAZLYE010000443.1, forward strand.
TCGTTCCCTCGGAGACGCTGCCGAGCACGATGCCGCTGCCGCTGCTCCGGTCGAGGTCGTCGCGGATGCCCGCGTTCCGGTAGGCCCGCACGTGCCCGACGTACACGTTCGCGTTCGAATAGGCGGGCGCTTGCGGATCGAACGGCGGGCCGTAGGTCACGAACCCGGCCCGACCGTTGTCGTGGAGGGTCGACCCCGTCACGCGGACGTCCTCGAAGCCGCTCGCGCCGTTCCACCCGCCGATCGCGATGCCGTTGTCACCGAATCCCGAGACCTCGACGCTCGTGATCCGCACGAAGACGAGCTTCGTGTTCCCGGGCAGGTCGGCGAAGAAGTCCACCCCCTCGCCGCGGTTCGTCGTACGACCCGAGCCGACGATCGCGAGATTGGCGAACACGATCCCGCCCGCGTCGTACACGTGGACGGCCGTCCCGTCGCGCCCGTCGATCGTCGCCCGGCCCGTGCTGTACGAATCGAAGGTGATCGGGGCCGCCGGCGTCCCGCCCTCGCCGAACGCGAGCTCGAGCGGGCCCGTGAACCGCGCGCCTCCCTGGAAGCGAACCCGGTCGCCCGGAGCGAGGGTCGCCTGGTTGACCCGCGCGATCGTCCGCCAGGCGGTGCCCGGCGACGTCCCGGAGGCGGAGTCGAGGCCGGTCGGGCTGACGTAAAACGTCGTCGCCGCGGCCCCCGTCGCCGCGACGACGAGCGAGGCGGCGACCGCCACGACCACGCTCATCCGCGCCGACGGGGCGCGGAGCGGTCTCCCCCGGAAGGACACAGGCACTGCTCAGCCCGTAGCCGGAGCCCGCCTGGGCGTCAATGCGATTTTTCGCGCTAGCGGATCCCGATGCTGGACACGGAGCACCGGCACGCTCCGGTCGATCCCGGTCAACACGTTGTCGTGGACGAGCACGCCCCTGGTCGCGTCCCCGGGCTGCCCCGCGACGACGACGTGCGGCGCCACCACGCGATCGAAACGCAGCCCCGTCACCTCGACGTCGCTCGCGGCGACGACGAGGAGCGCCGCCATCGAGACGGGGCCGAACTGGGCCTCCGTCGCGGCGAAGGTGTCCACCGTCGCGGGCTGGGGCTCGCCGTCCATCGGTCCGCCGTCGAGCACCGTGCCGTCGCCTGCGATCGCGTCCCCTGCGTCGGTGAGCGGCGGGAGCATCACGTCGACGGGGCCATCGCGGCGGCGCACGGCGACCGTCAACCCCGGCACGAAGCGGACGAGGTCGGCGCGTCCCGCTCCCGGCTGCCCCGCACCTGCCCGCGCTCGGCGTCGCTCAGCGCGGCGAGCGGGAGATCGCCCGACGCGAGCCGGAGTGCTTCGGTGAGGCTCAGCGCGCGTCGCCGACGCTCCCGAGGAAGTCCGGGTCGTTCACGGTGAGCGCGGCACCACCGCAGGTCGTGGCGCCGTCGCAGCACGTCCGGCACCGGTCGCGGACGCGGTCGCAGCGATCGGAGCGGACCCGTCCGAAGCTTCCCGCCTCGGTCCGGCACTCGGCGAGCGTCGCGAAGCCGAGGCAGTCGCCGCGGGGCGCACAGCGACGGCCGCCGACGAGCGCGACGCACGACCGCCGCTCCCGGCGCAGATCCGCGACGACGCGACGGCGGCAGCGGAGGGCGGCGCCGCAGCCCTGGCGGCAGGCCACACCGGCCGCCGTGTGCATCACCCGAACGGGGGAAAAGCACCCTCCGCCCCGGACGCTCCGCGTCACCGGACGTCGAGGCGGGCGAAGTACGAGAGGCGGGTCCCCGCCTGCACCGCGAAAACGAGCCCGGCGCGGTCGGCGAGCTCGCGCATCCTCGACGGCGAGACGTAGTCGGGATCGATGAAGAGCTCACCGCAGACGACCCGTCCCCCCGGTCGGACGACGCGTCGCAGCTCGCGGAGGGTCCGCTCGGGCTCCGGAATCTCGCCGAGCACCGTGAGCAGGTAGGCGGCGTCGAAGGTCCCGTCCCCCCACGGGAGCCGTTGTGCGTCGCCCTCGGTGGCGACGATGTTCCCGAGGCCGGCGCGCGCCGCGCGCCGGCGCAGGTCGGCCAGCATCGCGGGCTGGAGATCGAGGACGTCGAGACGGCCGGTCGGTCCGAGGACGCGGGCCGTCGGCAGCGCGTGATGCCCGATGCCCGGCCCGATCTCCAGCATCCGCTCGCCCACCCGCGGCACGAGCACCGCGTGCAACGCGCGCGGCGAGAGGCCCGGGTGCGAGAGATGGAGGATCCAGCGCATCGCGTGCGGCATCGGCCCCGGGTAGAGCCGGCTCCAGCGGCGCGCGAGCGTGCCGGCGACCAGCATGCCCGTCGCGTATGTCGCGGGGATGACGCGCGGATCACCGATGGCGAACGAGGTGACGGCGCCGCCGGCGCAGAACATCGTCGCGAAGAACGCCCAGTCCTGGCGGCGAAGGCCGCCGACGGTCCCGGCTGGCGCGGACACGGGACGGCTGGTACCGCCTCCGTGCGCACCGCGCAAGCCCGCGGAGGTCGTCGGAGCACGCCGACGACCCACGGCTGGCAGACAGCATGTCATCGTGCAGAAAAAGCTTGCCGGCGGGCCAGCCGACGAGGTAGAGGCCCGTATCCGAATCGGGAGGGCCTCGAATGCTCCGGAACGTGGGCTGGTTGACGTGGGAGGACGCATGAGGACGCTCACTGCCGCCATCGGTATGCTCGCCGTTGCTGTTTCCGCCAGCGGGCAGGTCCCCGACCACCTCGCCTGCTACAAGGTCAGGGACACCGCTGCGAGGGCCACGTACACGGCGACGGTCGGCGGTCTCACGGTGCAGGCCGGCTGCACGATCAAGGTCCCGGCGGCCATGGCGTGCGTGCCCGCGAGCAAGACGGCCGTGGTGCCGACCCCGCCGGGCGGGGGCGGCATCGGCAGGCCGAACGGCTTCACCTGCTACAAGGTCAAGTGTCCGACGGCCCACTTCGCGCCCGTGACGGTGCAGGATCAGTTCGGGATGCGCGCCCTCACGCCGAGGACGACGAGCCTCGTCTGTGCGCCGGACACGGGGCCGACCGACGGCGGCTTCCCCGCCAGCGGGCAGACGACGTGCTGGGACTCCAGCGGGAACCTGATTCCGTGCGCCGGCACGGGGCACGACGGCGACACGCACACGGGCGCCCCGCTCGCCTACGTGGACAACGGGGACGGGACGATCACGGACGCGAAGACAGGGCTCATGTGGGAGAAGCAGAGCAAGGGGGACGGCAGCGTCCACGACACGGACAACCTCTACACGTGGGACTCGGCCTTCTCGGCGCACGTCGGGACGCTCAACACGACGAGCTTCGCGGGGCACGCCGACTGGCGGGTACCGAACGTGCGGGAGCTGGCGAGCATCGTGAACTACGAGAACTTCAACCCAGCAGTCTCGCCCGCGTTCCACAACAACTGCACGCCGCCCTGTACGGTGCTGACCTGTAGCTGCACGGTGGCCAACAACGACTGGACGTCCACCAGCGTCGCCCACAACCCGCAGCGCGCCTGGGTCGTGTACTTCGCCGACGGCGGCGTGAACCAGAACTTCACGACGAACGCCTACTCCGTGCGGGCAGTGCGAGGCGGCTCGTGACCCGCCGCGCGGGGCGCTAGACCTCCATCTGCCCGCCGATCTCCACGACCTGGTTCGGGGGGATCGCGAAGAACTCCGTCGGCGAGCGCGCATTGCGCGCGAGGAAGAGGAACAGGGCGCGACGCCAGGGCGGCAGCGTCGATCGGCCCGTCGAGACGAACGTCTCGCGGCCCAGGAAGTAGCTGGTGCGACCGCGGAACGTCTCGAGCCCCTGCGCCGCCGCATGCCGCATCACGTCGGGGACGCTCGGCATCTCCATGAAGCCGTAGCGGGCGACCACCCGCCAGAACCCGCGCCCGAGCTGGGTGATCGCGACGCGTTCGGCCGGCGACACGGCCGGCGCGTCGGCGGTGAGGATCGTGAGGATGATGACCTGCTCGTGGAGGATCTGGTTGTGCTTCAGCTGGTGGAGCAACGCCGGCGGCGCGCCGTCCGGATCCTGCGTCATGAAGACCGCGGTCCCCTTGACGCGGCCCGGAGGATCGACCTTCAGCGCCGCCAGCAGGTCGTCGAACCGCATCTGCAGCTTGGCGAGCTCCCGGGCCCGCCAGCTCGCGCCGAACCGCCACGTCGACATCACCGCGAAGACGCCGCCGGCCGCGAGCATCGGGAACCAGCCGCCGTGCACCACCTTCGCGAGGTTGGCGCCGAAGAAGGAGAGGTCGACCACGAGGAAGAGCGCCACGAGGCCGCCCGCCCGCCACATCGGCCAGCCCCAGCAGCGCCGGGCCACCGCGTAGAAGAGGATCGAGGTGATGCTCATCGTCCCCGTGACCGCGATGCCGTACGCGGAGGCCAGGTTCGAGGAGTTGCCGGCGACGATCACGAGCGCGATACACGCGACCGTGAGGAGCCCGTTCACGAGGGGGATGTAGATCTGCCCCTCGGTCGTCACCGAGGTGTGCACGATCTTCATCCGCGGGACGAACCCGAGCTGCACGGCCTGGTGCGTGAGTGAGAACGCTCCCGAGATGAGCGCCTGCGAGGCGACGACCGTCGCCACGGCGGCGATGACGACCATGGGCAGGACGAACCACGCCGGGACCAGCGCGTAGAACGGGGTCGCGACGGCGGCCGCACACGCCGCCGAGTCGGCCTGGCCGGTGCACCGCCCGAGGAGGAGCGCGCCCTGGCCGAAGTAGTTGAGCAGGAGAGCCGGCATCACGACACCGTACCAGGCGAGCCGGATCGGCTGCGGGCCGAAGTGCCCCATGTCGGCGTAGAGCGCCTCGCCGCCCGTGATGCAGAGAACGACCGCGCCGAGGAGGACGAACCCCTGGAATCCGTGGGCCGCGAGGAAGCGGCCGGCGTGGACCGGGTTCACCGCGGCGAGGACGGCGGGGTGGGCCAGGATCGACGGCACGCCGATAGCCGCGATGCTGACGAACCACACGAGCGTCGCCGGGCCGAAGATGGCCCCGACGCCCGTCGTGCCGCGCCGCTGGACGAGGAACAGCCCGGCGAGGATGAGAACCGTGGCGGGCACCACCCAGTCGGCGAGCCGCGGCGTCGCGACCTCGAGGCCTTCCATCGCGCTCAGGACCGAGATGGCCGGCGTGATGACGCCGTCACCGTACAGGAGCGCCGCGCCGAAGAGACCGAGCGAGATGAGCGCCGGCGTCCGTCCCACCGCCGGTCCGATGAGCGCGAGGAGCGCGAGGATGCCGCCCTCCCCGCGGTTGTCCGCCCGCATGATGAAGGTCAGGTACTTGAGCACCACGACCACGAGGAGCGACCACAGGACGAGCGACAGGATACCGAGCACGTTCTCCGGTGCCGGCGGGAGCCCGTGGCGCAGCGAGAAGCACTCCTTGATGGCGTAGAGCGGCGACGTCCCGATGTCGCCGTACACGACGCCGAGCGCGCCGAGGGCGAGGCCGAGCTCGACGCGCCGCGCGGACGTGCTCGGCGACGCGGGCGATTCGACGGCGAGTAGGCGGGCGGACTCCATCGGGCGCGCGTCAGCGCTCGCGATCCAACGGGCGATGGCCCGCCGTCGGCCGCATGGTGCTTCGCATCCCAGAGCTACCCGCCGAAGTCAACGTTGACCCCAGGGCGAGGGCCGAAGCGAACGCCATGGCGGCGTCGTGTCAACCGATCCCCCTGCCCGCGCGTCTAAGGTTCCGTACGAACCATGCGAGCGGCTGTTGCAGGCTCGCGCAGGAAGAAGCAAGAAGGAGGTCTCGAATGAAGGTCGGTGTTTTCGTGTTGGCTGTGGCGACGGCGCTCGCGCCCCTGCCCGTCCTGGCGCACGAGGGGCCCGGAGGCCATGGCCGCTTCGGACAGGCGATGCAGGCCGAGCTGCCCGCGCTCTTCGCCCAGGCAGATGCCAACGGCGACGGCAGCCTGAGCCTCGACGAGTTCAAGACGTTCAAGCAGCTCGTCGCGGAAAAGCGGACGGAGCTGATGTTCCAGCACCTCGACGCCAACGGGGACGGCAAGGTGACGCTCGACGAGATCAACGCCGCTCACGCCGCTCGTGCGGCCCGGCGTGCCGCACGGCACGCCGCCAAGTCCGGAAACTGAGTCTCGCGGCGACACGGCGGGATGGTGGGTCGATGCCTTCTCGCCGTGCTCGCCGTCGCGGGAGGCTGCTCGCTCCCCCACGTGCCCGGCGCCGCGAGCAGCGGGGTGCGCCGCTTCTACCTGACGAAGGCGGTGGTGCCGGGTAACCAGGCGATCACCGCGTGCGCGCGCGGCTTTCACATGGCCTCGCGCGTCGAGCTGGCCGACCCGTCCCTCTTCGCCTACGACACCGCGCTCGGCGTCACCACCGACGACTCGG
>CAZLYE010000444.1:0-6436 GCA_964562865.1 uncultured Binatia bacterium (SeqCode)
GTAGAACGGATTTCGCTGCATCGCCTCGTCGCGCGTGAGCGGACGCCAGTGCTCCGCCACGAAGGCGTGGTCCGACGGGATGCCGAGCACCCGCGTGAGGGCCGCCATCTGGCGCACCTCCTCCGGCGACTGCTCGAGGAAGATCACACGGCAGCAGGCGCCGCAGCCGTTGCAGGCGCCGGCGAGCGGCGGGCTACTTTCGGTCGTCATGCGGCTCCTGCCAGACGTTCTCGCCGGTCGCGACGAGCCCGCTCTCGACCTGCTGCGGCGGCGTGCCCGTGAAGGGCCGCCGGGCGCGCGACCTCATGATCCCCTGATCCCGCCGGAGGGCCCACATGCTCAGCAGCTTCCCCGAGTACGTGACCGGCTGACGGAGCACCCAGAGGATACCCTCGGCGGCCACCTCGGTCGGCTCCCAGTCGGACTGGTCCAGGTCCGGCGCGTTGGCGGCGAAGCCCTCCGAGTACACCGGCACGTCGATGCGGAAGCAGTTGACGGCGATGCCGTCGGGCTGGAGCTGGCGCGCGGTGTCGACGGTCATCCGCTCGAGTGCGATCTTCGACATGCCGTAGGCCATCAGCCCGGCGTACGGGTAGAGTGCCGCGGCCGACGAGAGGTTCACGATGGCGCCGCCCCCGCTCCGGCGCATGTGGGGCACGGCGTCGCGCGTGGCGAGGAACGGCGCCCGCAGGTTCACGGTCATCACGAGGTCGAAGCGCTTCATCGGGACGTCGAGGTCGCCGATGAAGGTGATCGCGGCGTTGTTGACGAGGACGTCCAGGCGCCCGAAGTGGGCGACCGTGCGCGCGACCATGCGCACGACCTCGTCCTCGTGGGCGAGGTTGGTCGGGACGGCGAGGCCCCGGCCGCCGACGGCGGCGATCCGCTCGAGCGTGCGGTCGAGCGTGCCCGGCGTCTTCTGTGGCGCGGCCTCCGTCGACCGGGCGGCGCAGGCGACGGCGCAGCCCGCCTCGGCGAGCGCCACCGCCGTCGCGGCGCCGACGCCGCGGCTCGCTCCCGTGACCAGCGCGACCTTTCCCCGGAGCTCCATCAACGCCTCGCCACGACGTCGGCGGCATCCGCGACGAGCCGCAGCACGACGTCGCCCATGATGCGGTGCACATCGTTCCGGCTCTTGCCCGCCGCCCAGCGCGCGTACGCGCCCTCCAGCACGCACGCGAGCTTGAACCACGCGAGGACGACGTAATACTCGAGGTGGTCGAGCGCGCGCCCGGTGCGCCGCGCGTAGCGCTCGGCGAGCTCGTCGCGCGTCGGGAGGCCCTCGCGCGTCGTGAGGTACATCGCGTGCCGCGGCTTCGTCTCGCCGGGATCGGTCCAGCCCGAGAGCAGCCACCCGAGGTCGAGGAGCGGGTCGCCGATCGTCGCCTGCTCCCAGTCGACGATCGCGGCGAGGCGTGCCGGCGCGCCGTGGTGGAACATCACGTTGATGAACTGGTAGTCGCCGTGCATGATCGCGGGCGGCGACATCGGCGGGACGTTCTTCTCGAGCCAGCGGGCCACGGCGTCGAGGCCCGGGAGGTCCCGCACCTTGTAGGTCGCGAGCTGGCCGAGCCAGCGCGGCACCTGGCGCTCGAGGAAGCCCTCGGGCTTCCCGAACTCGCCGAGGCCGATCGCGCGCCAGTCGACGTTGGCGAGGTCGGCGAGCGCGTCGACGAGTGCCAGACCGAGTCCGCGGCGCGCAGCCGTGTCGGCGTCGAACGGCGGCGGCAGCAGATCCTTCGGCGTGAAGCCGTCGACCCACTCCATCACGTAGAAGCACGCGCCGAGGACGGTCGGGTCGTCGCACACGGCGAGCGGCCGTGGGTGCGGCACGTCCGTCCGGTCGAGGGCGGTGAGCACCTGGTGCTCGCGCAGCATGATGCGGTTGAACGCGTCGGGGTTCTGGAGGCCCGTCGCGGGGCGGCGGAGCACGGAGGTGTGGCCGCCTCGCTCCAGCCGGAAGAGCTCGCTCGAGGCGCCGGCGGTGATACGCGTCACACGGAGCGGTGCGCCCGCGCCGGGCAGCCGGTCCCCGAGCCACCCGGCGAGGCGGGGGGTGTCCACCAGCCCGGCGAGCTCGTCCTGCATCGGGCGGACATCGCACATCGCGGCGCGCGCCGCCAAGGGGCCGCGGAAACCGCCGGTGCTTGACCCGCGGCCGCGGGGACGCGCATCGTCGCGCGTCACACAGGAGGGACGCCGTGGCGTGGGACTTCAGGACCGACCCCGACTTCCAGGAGCAGCTCGACTGGATGGATCGCTTCGTGCGCGCCGAGGTGGAGCCCCTCGACGTGCTCTGGGGCGACCGCGCCTATCACCCGCCGGACGCGAGGCTGCGCGCGATCGTCGATCCGCTGAAGGCGGAGGTACGCCGCCGCGGGCTGTGGGCGTGCCACCTCGGGCCCGAGCTCGGCGGTCAGGGCTACGGGCAGCTGAGGCTCGCGCTGATGAACGAGATCCTCGGCCGCTCGAGCTGGGCGCCGATCATCTTCGGCTGCCAGGCGCCCGACACGGGCAACGCCGAGATCATCGCCCACTACGGCACGCCCGAGCAGAAGGCGAGGTACCTCGCGCCGCTCCTCGCCGGCGAGATCTTCTCCTGCTACTCGATGACCGAGCCGCAGGGCGGCTCCGACCCGAAGACGTTCCGCGCGCGCGCGGTGCGCGACGGCGATTCCTGGGTCATCGACGGCGAGAAGTTCTTCTCCTCCAACCTCGAGACCGCAGCGTTCGTGATCGTCATGGTGGTGACGAGTCCCGACGCCGACCCCTACCGCCGCATGTCGATGTTCCTCGTGCCGCGCGAGACGCCCGGGATCACCGTCGTGCGCCGGATCGGCACCGGCGGCGAGGCGCTCGGCCACGGGATGCACGCCTACGTCCGCTACGACCACGTGCGCGTGCCGGCCGCGAGCCTCCTCGGCGGTGAGGGCGAGGGCTTCGCGATCGCGCAGACGCGCCTCGGGGGCGGACGCATCCACCACGCGATGCGCACGGTCGCCCAGTGCCGCCGGGCCTTCGACATGATGTGCGAGCGCGTGCTGAGCCGCGAGACGCAGGGGAGCCTGCTCGCCGACAAGCAGAGCGTCCAGAACTACGTCGCCGACTCCTGGGCGCAGATCGAGCAGTTCCGGCTCTTCGTGCTGCACACCGCGTGGCTGATCGACCAGAAGACGACCGCCGGCGTCCGGAAGGAGATCGCGGCGTGCAAGGTGCTCGCCGCGCAGGTGCTGCACGACGTCGTACAGCGCGCGATCCAGGTGCACGGCGCGCTCGGGGTGTCGAACGAGCTGCCGCTCGTCGGCCTCTGGAACGTCGCCGCCATGATGGGGATCATGGACGGCCCGACGGAGGTCCATCGCGTGACCGTCGCGCGCCAGGTGCTGAAGGGATATCGCGCCGCACCCGATGCGTGGCCGAGCGAGCACCTCCCGAGGAGGGTGGCGGCGGCGCGGGAGAAGTTCGCCGCGCTCCTCGAGCACGAGGTGGGGAATCTCTAGGGAATCAGCACCACCCGCCCGAACGCCTGCCGACTCTCGATGAACGCATGCGCCGCCGCGGCGTCGGCGAGCGGGAACGTCCGGTCGACCACGATCTTCAGCTCGCCGCGTGCCGCGTCCTCGAGGTGACGCAGGATCATGGCGTGCACGCGCCGGTGGTTCAGCACGAGCTCGGCACCGAGGAAGATGCCCGTGAGGCTCTTGTTGCCGGGACGGAGCGCATCCGGGTTCGGCACGTACGCGTCCCGCCCCGCCGAGCCGACGTAGCTGATGCGTCCGCGGTACGCCGCCGCCGCGATGCTCCCCTCGAGCGTCCGCCCGCCGACCGAGTCGACGACGAGATCGGCGCCGTGGCCGCCGGTGAGCGTCTGCACGGCGCCGACGAAGTCGTGCTCCCGGTAGTTGATGCCGTGGTCGAGCCCGTACGCCTTGAGACGCGCGAGCCGCGCGTCGCTCGATGCCGTCGCGAGCACGGTCGCGCCGGCCCGCTTGGCGAGCTGGATCGCCGCGAGCCCGACGCCGCTCGCCCCGGCATGGACGAGGACGGTCTCGCCCGCGCGCAGGCGCCCGAACTCGAACAGGCAGTCGTCCGCCGTCCCGACGGCGATCGGCACGCAGGCGCCGAGCACGAGGTCGAGCCCGTCGGGCAGGACCCAGGTCATCGGCGCGGGCACCGCGACGCGCTCCGCGTGCGAGCCGTGCATCATCACCGCGACCACCCGCTGGCCCACCCGGCGATCGGTCACGTGCGCGCCGACCTGGCGGACGACGCCGGCACACTGATAGCCGACGATGTGCGGCCGCGCCGCCATCGCGCCGCCGGCGCGATGGAGCGTATCGCCCCCCTCGATGCTGATCGCGCCGACGTCGACGAGGACGCTCGTCGCGTCGCAGACGGGATCGGCGACGTCCTCGTACCGGAAGACCTCGGGGCCGCCGGTCTCGTAGTACACCGCTGCCTTCATCGCGTGTGACCTCCCGCACGTGGCTGGAGACCCCAGCTGGGCGTCCGTGTCAATGCTTGAGACCGAGCGCTCGCCCGCCACAAGATGCGAGGGTGCGACATCCGGCGCGGCATGGGCGTCCATACGCGGCCGTCCTCGCGGCGATCGCGCTCGGCGTCGCCGGCTGCTCGCTCTTCCGCGGTCCCTCCGGACCCGGCCAGGTCGGCACGGCCTCGTGGTACGGGCCGGAGTTCCAGGGCGGTCGCACGGCGAGCGGCGAGCGCTTCGATCAGCAGGCGTTCACCGCGGCGCACCCCACCCTGCCGCTCGGCACGCGGGCGCGCATCACGAACCTCGAGAACGGACGGAGCGTGGTGGTGCGCATCAACGACCGCGGACCGAAGACGCGCGGGCGGGTGCTCGACGTCTCCTACGCGGCGGCGCGGGCGCTCGGGATGCTCCGTCGCGGGACGGCGCGGGTGCGGATCGAAGCGCTCGACGCGCCGGGGCGAAGAGCCGAGCGTGGCCGTGCCCGCCTGCAGGCGAGTTCGCGCCGGACGCGCTGACGCGCGCCCCCCGTCACTCCATCGGCCAGGGCACCTCGCACCATTCCACGACCTCGAGGTGAACGCCCGCGACGGCCGGCTCGAGGGGGCGGGCGACGTGGTCGTAGATCCGGACGCTCCCGACGCGCATCTGGACCCGTCCGGGCCGGCCGCACTGGGGGCAGACGGCGATCCGGAACCCCTCGTACTCCCCCACGGCCATCGTGCAGAAGTCGGTTCGGTCCATCGCCGCTCCTCCCGGGCCGCTCGACGACGGCCGCCGAGGCTCCCGTCAATGATCCTCCCGTCCGCGTTTCCCGACAAGCCGTTTCGCGTGGCTCTTCTCGGCGCAGCGGCCGTTTGGTATAGCGCCGTCCGCCCATGAGCGCGGCCCAGCTGAAGATCGCGGTGCCCAGGGAGACGGTGCTCGGCGAGCGTCGTGTCGCGCTCGTCCCGGACGCGGCGGCGGCCCTCGTCAAGAGCGGACTGGCCGTGTTGATCGAGCGCGGCGCCGGCGAGGGCGCCTTCCACGGCGACGCGGCGTTCGAGAAGGCCGGGGCCCGGATCGTCCCCGATGCGACGGCGCTCTACGGCGAGGCCGACGTCGTCCTGAAGGTGCAGCGTCCCGCCCTCGACGAGGCGGACCGGCTGCGCGAGGGCACGACCCTCGTGTCGTTCCTGCAGGCGCTCACGAGCCCGGAGCTCGTGCAGCGGCTCGCGGCACGCCGGATCACGAGCTTCGGCATGGAGGGCATCCCCCGCATCAGCCGCGCGCAGAAGATGGACGCACTGTCGTCGCAGGCGAACCTCGCGGGCTACAAGGCGGTCCTGATCGCGGCCGAGTCGCTGCCGAAGCTCTTCCCGATGATGATGACCGCCGCCGGGACGGTCTTCGCGGCGCGGGCGCTGGTGATGGGCGCGGGGGTGGCCGGGCTGCAGGCGATCGCCACCGCACGCCGGCTCGGCGCGCAGGTCTGGGGCTACGACGTGCGGCCCGTCGTGAAGGAGCAGGTCGAGAGCCTCGGCGCGAAGTTCCTGGAGCTCGATCTCGGCATCGCCGACGCCGAGGACAAGGGCGGCTACGCGAAGGCGCTGTCCGCCGACGCGGCCCGCCGGCAGCAGGAGCTGCTCGCCGAGAAGACGAAGGACTTCGACGTGGTCGTCACGACGGCGCTCGTGCCCGGCCGGCCGGCGCCGCGTCTCGTGAGCAAGGAGACCGTGACGGGCATGCGGCCCGGCTCCGTCATCGTGGACCTCGCCGCCGAGGCGGGCGGCAACTGCGAGCTCACCCGACCCGACGAGGTGATCGTCACGCACGGCGTGACCATCCACGGCCCGACCAACCTCCCCGCCACGATGCCCGTCCACGCGAGCCAGCTCTACGCGCGCAACGTGACGGAGCTGCTGCGCGACCTCGTGAAGGACGGCGCCCTGGCGCTCAACTTCG
>CAZLYE010000445.1:0-4030 GCA_964562865.1 uncultured Binatia bacterium (SeqCode)
TTCGACGTCGTGCAGCACGCCGTCGATCCGGTAGCGGACCTTCAGCTCGTTCTCGAACGGCTCGATGTGGATGTCCGAGGCACGCTGCTCGACGGCCCGGCTGATGAGCAGGTTCACGAAGCGGATGACGGGCGCCTCCGAGGCGAGGTCGCGGAGGTGGTTGACGTCCTCCTCGTCGTCCGTGAAGTACTCGAACTCCGCGTCCGCGGGTTCGGTCGCCCCACCCGCCTCCGCCGTGCCGCCGCTGCCGTAGGCCGCCTCGAGCCCCTCCAGCACGTCGCGCTCGCGCGCGAGCCGCGGCTCGATCTGGAGACCGGTCGCGAGCTGGAGCCCCTGGATCGTGTAGTAGTCGGCTGGGTCGGACATCGCCACGACCAGCGTCCCGTTGTTCTGCGCGATCGGGAGCGCCTTCGCGTGCTTCAGGAACTTGAGGTTCACGTTCCCGAGCGGGACGGGGACGGACGGGAAGTCACGGCGGTGGACCGCGTCGATGCCGAGATAGCTGGAGAGCAGCGGCAGCAGATCCTCCTCGGAGATGAAGCCGAGGTCGAGGAGCAGGCGCTCGAGCCGCTCGCCGCGCTCCTGCTGCAGGCGCTTGATCTTCCGGAGATCGTCGGCACCGATCCGCCCCTGCTCGACGAGCAGCTGCTCGAGCGTACGGTGCTGCAGGTCCATGAACCGAAAAGGATACCCGTGGCTTCGTTGACCAGCAAGCTGAGTGTTGACACCCGGGCCGTGCTAGCGCATCGCGGTGTCCGCGGTCCGGCGACGCCAGTCCTCGAGGAGCGTGCCGAGGGTGTCGGAGAGCGGTATCCGCGGCCGCCACCCCGTGTCTGCTGCGGCGCGTGCGTGGCTGCCGACGATCCGGGGCACGTCGAGCGCGCGGCGGAGCGCCGGGTCCGAGTGCACCCGGACCGGCACGCGGGTGTGCGTCCGGAGGATCGCGATCACCTCGGCGATGCTGCCCCCCTCCCCGGAGCAGAGGTTGTAGACCTCGCCCGCGCGCCCGCGCTCGGCGAGCGCCAGGTACCCCGCCGCGATGTCGCGCACGTCGGAGAAATCGCGCACCGGATCGAGGTTTCCGGCGCGGACGACCGGCTCCTGTCTGCCCGCCTCGATCAGCGCGAGCTGTCGCGCGAGCGCGCTGCACACGAACGCCGGATCCTGCCCCGGACCGGTGTGGTTGAACGGGCGGGCCCGGACGACGTCGAGGCCGTAGGCGCGCCCCCACTGCGCCGCTGCGAGGTCCGCCGCCGCCTTGCTCGCCCCGTAGACCGTGAGCGGCCTGAGCGGCGTCTCCTCGACGACCGGGAGCTCCCCGGGCCGGATCTCACCGTAGACGTCGCCCGACGTCACGGCGACGACCCGCGCGCGCGGCGCATGGGCGCGCACCGCCGCGAGGACGGCGAGCGTGCCGGAGAGGTTCGCGCGATACGCGGCCGGCGGGTCGCGCTCCGCCTGCGGCACGAACGACATCCCGGCGAGGTGTACCACCACGTCGGGCACGACCTCGGCGACGAGCGGCGGGAAGGCCGGATCCACGAGGTCGGCGCGGTGAAGCTTCACGGGAAGCCCTGCCAGCCGCAGCCACGGTCCCTCGCCGCGCACCAGTCCGTGCACGTCGTGTCCCGCGTCGACGAAGGCGCCCGCGACCCACGAGCCGACGAAGCCGCCGATGCCGGTCACGAGGACGCGCATGCGGTCAGCGACCGAGGCGATCCAGGTCGGCGCGCACCATCATCTCGACCAGTGCGGGGAAGGCGACGCGCGGGCTCCAGCCGAGCACCCGGTGCGCCTTCGACGCGTCGCCGATCAGATGGTCGACCTCGGCGGGACGCAGCAGCGACGGGTCCTCCCGCACGTACTGCTGCCAGTCGAGGCCGACACAGCCGAAGGCCGTCTCGACCAGCTCCCGCACGGAGTGCGACTCGCCGGTGGCGATGACGTAGTCGTCGGCCGTCGGCTGCTGGAGCATGCGCCACATCGCCTCGACGTAGTCGCCCGCGAAGCCCCAGTCGCGCCGCGCCTCGAGATTCCCGAGCCGCAGCTCCTTCGCGAGCCCGAGCTTGATGCGCGCCACAACGTCGGTCACCTTGCGCGTCACGAACTCGCGTCCCCGACGGGGCGATTCGTGATTGAACAGGATCCCCGAGCACGCGAAGAGGTCGTAGCTCTCCCGGTAGTTGACCGTGATGAAATGACCGTACACCTTCGCGACGCCGTACGGGCTCCGCGGGTAGAAGGGCGTCGTCTCGCGCTGGGGCGTCTCGCGGACCCGGCCGAACATCTCGCTCGAGCTGGCCTGGTAGAAGCGCGCCTCCGCCGCCACCAGCCGGACTGCCTCGAGCAGCCGCGTGACGCCGACCGCGTCGAACTCGGCGGTGAGCATCGGCTGGAGCCAGGACGTCGGCACGAACGACTGCGCGGCGAGGTTGTAGATCTCGTCGGGCGCCACGGCGCGGATGAGCTCGATGAGCGACAGCTGGTCGAGGAGGTCGGCCTGGCGAAGCTCGACCCAGTCCCGTACGTCCGCGATGCGCTCGAAGTTCTCGGTCGACGCGCGCCGGACCATGCCGACCACGCGGTAGCCCTTCTCGAGCAGCAGCTCCGCGAGATAGGAGCCGTCCTGGCCGGTGATCCCGGTGATGAGCGCGGTCTTCACTTCACCCTCCCGTAGCGATCCTCGAGCCGCACCACGTCGTCCAGCTCCGGCGTCGACACCTCCAGGACGTCGGTGTCCTCGAGCGCGATCATGCGATGCCGCGTCCCGGGCGGGATGTGCCAGCCGTCGCCCGGCCCGAGGCGGACGACACGCGGCTCCTCGCCCTCACCGGCGACCTCCAGCGAGAGCGCGCCCGAGAGGACGCGCATCGTCTCCTCCTTCGCGCGGTGGTACTGGAGGCTGAGCGACTCGCCGGCGCGCACGTGGAGGATCTTGCCGACGTAGCGATCCGTGCGCGCCCAGATCGTCTCGTGGCCCCACGGCTTCGGAACGTGCTCGGGCCGGAGCGGCCCCGTCGGGCGCTCGGCGCTCATCGAACGCGCTCCCGGGGAGCCGCGCCTGCGGTGCGGAGGCGGGTCGCATACATCCGCTCGTAGTACTCGCGATAGGCGCCGCTCTTCACCTGCTCCCACCACGCCCGCTGATCGCGGTACCAGTCGACCGTCGCCGCGAGGCCATCGGCGAACGTCCGTCGCGGGCGCCAACCCGTCGCCCGCAGGCGTCCCGAATCGAGCGCGTATCGGCGGTCGTGTCCCGGACGGTCCTCGACGTAGCGCACGAGGCTCGCCGGCCGCTCGAGCAGTGCCAGGATCCGGTCGGTCACGACGCGGTTCGGCACCTCGTTCTCCGCGCTCACGTTGTAGACGCGCCCGGACCGCTCGCCGAGACCGAGGACGTGCCAGAGCGCCCCGACGTGATCCTCGACGTGGATCCAGTCGCGCACGTTCTGGCCGTCGCCGTAGAGCGGTAGCGGCTGGCCATCGAGCGCGTTCGTGACGAATAGGGGGATCAGCTTCTCCGGGAACTGCCAGGGGCCGTAGTTGTTGGAGCAGCGTGTGATCACGGCGGGCACGCCGTGCGTCGCGGCGTACGCCTGCACGAACGCGTCGGCGGCCGCCTTGCTGGCGGCGTACGGGCTCGACGGACGCGTCGGCCAGTCCTCGCTCGCACGCCCCTCCGTCACCGAGCCGTAGACCTCGTCGGTCGAGACGTGGAGGAAGCAGCGGAGCCCCGGCCGGCCGCGCGCCGCCTCGAGCAACGACAGCGTCCCGGCGACGTTGGTGTGCAGGAAGGGCGCGTCGTCGGTGATGCTCCGGTCGACGTGGCTCTCGGCGGCGAAGTGCACGACGACGTCGATCCGCTCCTCCTGCATGAGCGCGGCGACGGGCTCGCGGTCGGCCACGTCGAGCCGAACGAAGCGGAAGCGCGGATCCGGCTCGAGGTCGCTCAGGTTGGCGTAGTTGCCCGCGTAGGTGAGGAGGTCGAGCGCGACCAGCCGCTCGACCGCCGAGCTGCCGGCCTCGTCCG
>CAZLYE010000446.1:0-3015 GCA_964562865.1 uncultured Binatia bacterium (SeqCode)
CGGCGCCTTGTACGATGCGAGCCGCTCGTGCGCGTAGGTGAGCACGTCAGCGGGGGTGAGGGCGCTTCCAGGCCGGGGCACGACGTAGGCGACGACCAGGACCTTCTCGTGCGACACCTCCTCGCCGACGGCGGCTGCGTCCGCGACGTCGGGGTGATCCTTCAGCACGCGTTCCACCTCGTGTGGTGACACGCGGTAGCCGAAGGAGTTGATGAGGTCGTCCCGCCGGCCGAGGAACCAGACGTAGCCGTTCGCGTCGCGGCGTGCGTAGTCGCCGGTCAGATACCAGTCGCCGTGGAACGCCCCGGCCGTCTCCTCGGGCCGCTTCCAGTAGCCGAGCATCAGGCCCGGATCGTCCCGCGGGATGCAGAGCATGCCCTCCTCGTCGGGCGCGACCTCGTGCAAGGTGGTCGGGTCGAGCAGTCGCACCTCGTGGCCCGGCTGCGCGAACCCGGCCGACCCCGGCCGGACCGGCCGCGAGCGCGTCTGGCAGAGGTAGTACGAGCACTCGGTCATCCCGAGCCCCTCGTAGACGTCGAGGCCGAAGCGCTCGCGCCAGCCGGCGAGCACCTCGTCGGAGAGGTGCTCGCCGGCGCTCATGCAGTGGCGGAGCGTCGGAACGTCCGCGCGTCCGAAGCGCGTCTTCTGCAGGATCTGGCGGTAGATCGTCGGGACGCCGATGAAGATCGTCGCGGCATGCCGGGCGATGAGCTGCGGCCACTTCGCGGCGTCGGGGCCGCCCTCGTGCACCATCGCCGTGTGGCCGCGGTAGAGCGGGTCCATGAGCCCGGTGCCGAGGACGTACGTCCAGTTGAACTTCCCCGCATGCAGGACGCGGTCCCCCTCGGGACGGAAGTCGAACCAGTACGTCGACGACGGCTGGCGGCCGAGGAGCGCCCGGTGCGCGTGCAGCACGCCCTTCGGGTACCCGGTCGTGCCCGAGGTGTAGACGAGATACGCGGGGTCCTCGGCGCGCGTGAGGTGCGCGCGTCCCGTGCGCGTCATCCCGGCGAGCGCGCCGTCGAGGTCGGCGAGATGGAGGCGGCGCGCGGCGGCCGCGTCACCGCGCCCGGCAAGCACCACGTGGGCGAGCGTACCGAGGCCCTCGAGCGCCTCGTGCATCGCGTTCCACGTGGCGCGGTCCGTCACCATCGCGGTCGCGCCCGAATCGGTCGCGAGGTAGAGAACCTCCTCCGCCGTGAGGAGCGTCGAGGTGGGGACCGGGATCGCGCCCCGCTTCATCGCACCGAGGAACACGACCGGATACTCGAGGCAGTTGGGCAGCCGGATGAGCACGCGGTCGCCCGCGGTGACGCCGAGCTCGCGCAGCACCTCCGCGAAGCGGCTGCTCCGCTCCGCGAGCTCGGCGAAGGTGAGCTGCCGGACGCCCATCGCCTCGTCGTCCACCACGACGGCCACCCGCGACGCAACGGGTGTGTCGAGGTGCGCGTCGGTGCAGGCCACCCCGATGTTGAAGAACTCGGGGATGTGCCAGACCCACGGCGGGAATCCGGACACGGTCACCGGAACGCGGGCAGCACCCGCTCCGCGAAGAGTCGCGCCGGCTCGCGGGTGTCGCGCCCGAAGAACTCCATCACGAAGAGGGTGCACCCGAGGGCCGTGTGCCGGCGGATGCGGTCGATCACCTGGGCCGGGGTCCCCCAGATGCCGTGCGCCTCGAGGCCCGCGCCCATGTGGCCGCCGTAGATCCGTCCGGCACGCTCGAGCGCCGCGCGCGCGGCGTCCTCCGTCTCGGCGATGACGACCAGACATTGCTGCGACACCTCGATCGCGTCGAAGTCGCGACCGACCTCGTCGCAGCGGCGCCGGAGCGTCTCGATCTTCCGGCCGAGGTCGCCCTGGGCGACGGCCAGGTTGTTCCAGATGTCGGCGTGGCGGGCGGCGATGCGGAGGAGGACGCGCTCGCCGCCGCCGCCGATCAGGATCGGCGGGCGGCGGACGGGCTTCGGCTCGCACAGGACGTCGCGCACCGTCACGTGGCGTCCCTCGAACGTGACGCGCTCCTCGGTCCACATGCGCCGGAGGACCTCGCACGTCTCCTCGAGCGCGCGCAGGCGCTCCCCGATCGGGGGAAACGGGCAGCCGTGCGCCTCGAACTCGGTCGCGAACCAGCCCGCCCCGAGGCCGACGATCGTGCGCCCGTTCGAGACGTGGTCGATGGTGGCGATCTGCTTCGCGAACACGGCGGGGTTGCGGAAGAAGGGCGGGGTGACGAGCGTGCCGAGCTCGACCCGCTCCGTGATCGCGGCGACGGCCGCGAGCTCGCTCCACGCCTCGAAGATCGGGAGGTTCGGCATGGGGACGCCGTAGAGGTGGTCGCACGCCCAGACCGAGTCGAAGCCGAGCCGGTCGAACTCCACCGCCGCCGCACGCGCCTCCGCCCACGTGCGCTTGATCTGCGGGAGCGTCACCCCGAAGCGGACCCGTCGCGCCATGCGCTCTCCCTCCTCTTCGCGGACATACACCGGCTCCGCGCTCCGGGTCGATGGGCACGCACGCTTGCTCCCCGGGGGCGGCCCGTACTACGCAGCCCCGCATGCGACGCGACGTCTTCACCGAGGAGCACGAGATCTTCCGGGCCCAGCTCCGGCGCTTCGCGGAGCGGGAGATCGAGCCGAAGATCGCCGGCTGGAACCGCGACCACACGACGGACCGCGAGACGTGGCGGCGCATGGGCGCGGCGGGCTACCTCGGGCCCTGCATGCCGGTCGAGTACGGGGGTGGGGGCGGCGACTTCCTGTACGACGCCGTCGTCATGGAGGAGCTCGCGTGGCGGCGCGCCCATGGGCTTATGACCGCCGTCCACTCCTCGATCTGCATGCCCTACGTGCTGTCGTACGGGACCGAGGAGCAGAAGCGGCGCTGGCTGCCGGGCGCCATCCGCGGCGAGACCCTGATGGGCATCTGCATGACCGAGCCGGGGACGGGCTCCGACCTCGCCAACGTGCAGACGCGTGCCGTCCGCGACGGCGACGAGTGGGTCCTGAACGGCTC
>CAZLYE010000447.1:0-3938 GCA_964562865.1 uncultured Binatia bacterium (SeqCode)
AGGTCCCGGAAGACCCCGAGCACCGCCCGGTTGGAGTTCGCCTTCATCGCGTAGCGGAGGGTGAAGCCGAACGCGTGCGGGAAGGCGAGCGCGGCACGCGCCGCGGCTTCCAGCGCGGCCCGGTCGTAGACGTAGCACGGGGTGCCGAACCGCTCGCGTACCAGAGCGGCGTCCGCCGGCTTGAGCCACATGGAGGGCAGAGAATCATCCGTCACCGGACGAATGCAACGGGCGCCGCCCACGAGCGTCGACGCGCACGCGGTTGACCCTGCGACGCAGCGCATTGTAAGGGTCGACGAGGCGCCATGGCGACCCTTCGCTTCGCGAAGCTCCACGGGACCGCGAACGACTTCATCTACGTCGACGCGCGCGAGGGGTTCCCGGGGGACGCCGCGGCGCTCGCGCGACGGCTCTGCGACCGGCGGCGCGGGATCGGTGCCGACGGGCTCATCCTCGTCGAGCGCGCCGGGGGCGGCGACGCCGACTGCCGCATGGTCATCTACAACGCCGACGGCAGCCGTGCGGAGATGTGCGGCAACGGCATCCGCGGTCTCGCGAAGTTCGTCCACGACCGCGGCCTCGTCCGCGCCGACCCGCTCCGCGTCGCGACCGACGCCGGCGTGAAGACGATCCGCATGGCCCTCAACGGCAACGACCGCGTGGCGCGGGTGACGGTCGACATGGGGGCGCCCGTGTGGGACGGGCCGCACATCCCGGTCGCGGCCGAGGGCGAGGTGATCGAGCGTCCCCTCGAGGTCGACGGCCGGCGCTGGACCGTCACGTGCGTGTCGATGGGCAACCCCCACTGCGTCGTCTTCACCGACGACGTTGCGGGGCTGCCGCTCGCGGACGTCGGGCCGCGCTTCGCGCGCCATCCGTTCTTCCCGCGCGGCGTCAACACCGAGTTCGTCCGGGTCGCCGGGCCGGAGCGGCTCGACATGCGCGTGTGGGAGCGCGGCGCCGCGGAGACGATGTCCTGCGGCACGGGCGCCTGCGCCGCCGCAGTCGCGGCCGCCCGCACCGGACGGACGGGCCGGCGTGTGGTCGTCGCGCTTCCGGGCGGCGAGCTGGAGGTCGACTGGCGCCCGGACGACCATGTGATGATGACTGGGGACGCCGTCGACGTCTTCGAAGGACGCGTGGAGGTCTGACGATGTTCACCGGCGCGCTCACTGCCCTCGTCACCCCGTTCCGCGCCGGCGAGGTCGACGCGCGCGCCCTCGGGGCGCTGGTCGAGGCGCAGATCGCGGCGGGCATCAACGGCCTCGTCCCCTGCGGCTCGACCGGCGAGGCCGCGACGCTGACGCACGAGGAGCACGTGGCCGTCGTCCGCGAGGTCGTCAGGGCGGCCCGCGGACGCGTGCCAGTGATCGCGGGCACGGGCTCCAACTCCACCGCCGAGGCGATCCGGCTCACGCGCGGCGCCGAGGAGGCCGGCGCCGACGCCGCGCTCCTCATCTCGCCCTACTACAACAAGCCGACCCAGGAGGGCATCTACCATCACTACGCGGCGGTCGCCGAGGCGACGCGGCTCCCGCTCATCGTCTACAACATCCCGGGCCGCACGGCGTCCAACATCACGCCCGAGACGATGGGCCGGCTCTCCCGCATCCCGAACGTCGTCGGCGTGAAGGAAGCGAGCGGGTCGCTCGCGCAGGTGATCGACGTCATCGCGGCCGCGGGGCCGGATTTCGCGGTCTACGCGGGCGACGACGTCCTGACGCTCCCGATCATGGCGGTCGGCGGGAGGGGCGTGATCTCGGTCACGGGGAACGTCGCGCCGCGGGAGTTCGTCGAGCTCGCCGAGGCGCTGCTCGCGGGCGAGCTCGAGCGCGGGCGGACGCTCATGCACCGCCTCCTCCCGCTCGTGAACACGCTGATGGGCCTCGAGGTGAACCCGATTCCCGTGAAGACGGCGCTCGCGATCATGGGCCGGTGCGCGGAGGAGTTCCGCCTCCCGCTCACGTGCATGAGCGCCGCGTCCCGCGGGCGGCTCGAGAAAGTCCTCCGCGAGTACGACCTTGTCTGAGCCGCTCGGGGTCGTCGTGTGCGGCGCCGCCGGCCGCATGGGACGGCTGCTCGTCGCGCTCGCGCGTGACGACGCGCGGCTCCGCGTCGCCGGGGCCGTCGAGGCCCCGGGGCATCCCGCGGTCGGACGCGACGCGGGCGAGCTCGCCGGGGGCGGCGCGCTCGGCGTCCGCGTGGGCGACGCCCTCGCCGGCGTCTGCACGCGCGAGCACGTCGTGCTCGACTTCACGGCGCCCGAGGCGACGCTCGGGCACGCGCGCGTCGCGGCGGAGCGC
Organism: uncultured Binatia bacterium (SeqCode); assembly: GCA_964562865.1. Classification (GTDB taxonomy): domain Bacteria; phylum Desulfobacterota; class Binatia; order DP-6; family DP-6; genus CAZLYE01. The sequence continues at coordinate 2,304 of CAZLYE010000447.1, forward strand.
GGCGCGGGCCTCGTCGTCGGGACGACCGGCTTCGACACCGCCCAGCAGCGGGAGCTCCGCGTCCTCGCCGTGCGCACGCGCACGGTCTGGGCGCCGAACATGAGCGTCGGCGTCACGGTGCTGACCGAGCTCGTGAGCGCTGCCGCGCGCCTCCTCGACGCGACCTTCGAGGCGGAGATCGTCGAGCTGCACCACCACGCGAAGCGTGACGCGCCGAGCGGGACGGCGCTCGCCCTCGGTCGTGCCGTCGCCGGGGCGCGCGGGCAGGACTTCGAGCGGAGCGCCGTGCTGGCGCGCGAAGGGCTGGTCGGCGCGCGGCGGCCCGACGAGATCGGGATCGTCGCTCTCCGGGCCGGCGACGCGGTCGGCGATCACACCGTCGTGTTCGGCGGGCTCGGCGAGCGCGTCGAGCTGACGCATCGGGCGCAGAGCCGCGATTGCCTCGCGCGCGGGGCGCTCCGTGCGGCGCTGTGGGTCGCGGAGCGGCCGCCGGGCGTCTACTCGATGCGCGACGTGCTCGGGCTGTGAATCGCGGCCCGCGCCGATGGGGGCTCGCGGGGATCCTGCTCCTCGCGGCCGCGTGCGTCCGCGTGCACCCCGCGCCGCCCGTGCTGCGGGTCGGCACGACGGGCGACTATCCGCCGTTCTCGGTCGAGCGGAGCGCGACGTTCTCCGGGCTCGACCTCGACCTCGCTCTCCGCTTCGCCGCCGACTCGCACTGCCGCCTCGAGATCGTTCGCACGCGCTGGCCCGACCTCTCGCGCGATCTCGCCGCCGGACGGTTCGACCTCGCCATCGGGGGCGTCACCATCCGGCCGGAGCGCGCGGTGGTGGGCACGTTCTCCCGGCCCATCGCGTCGACGGGCGCCGTCGTGCTGGCGCGCGACACGCCGGAGGCACGCGACCTCGGCCGCCCCGGGCTCCGCCTCGCCGTCAACGCGGGCGGGTACCTGGAGCGGGTCGGCTCCCGGCTCTTTCCGCACGCGACGCTGGTCCGGACCACCGACAACCGATCGCTGCCGGCGCTCCTCGCCACCGGCGCCGCCGACGCGATCCTCACCGACGACGTCGAGGCGGACGTCTTCGCCGCCCAGGTCCCGGACGCCGTCCGCATCGGCCCGCTCACCCACGACCGCAAGGCGTTCCTCGGGCGGGATCCCGCCCTCGTCGCCCGCCTCGACGCCTGGCTGCGCACACGAGAAGCCGACGGCACGATGGCCGTCGTCCGCGCGCGCTGGCTCGGATCGTCGCGCGCGAACCCGCAGTCGCTCCTGGCCTCGGATCTGGACGCGCTCCTCGCGCTGATCGATCTCCGCCTGGCGTTCATGCCGGCCGTCGCGGCGGCGAAGCAGCGCACGGGGCGGCCGATCACCGACCCCGCCCAGGAGGCACGGGTGATGGACGGCGCGCGGAAGAGCGCGCTCGACCACGGCCTGCCCGCAGACGCGACCGACGGGCTCTTCTCGGCGCTCGTCGGCGCGGCACGCGACGTCCAGACGGAGTTCGTCGAGCGCCCATGGACGGTCGAGCCGCTCGATCTCGAGCGCGAGGCGAGACCCGCGCTCGCCCGGCTTTCCGATCCGATCGTGGCCCGCGCGGCCGAGATCGCGCGCGACCCCGCGCCCGCCGCCCTCG
>CAZLYE010000448.1:0-2727 GCA_964562865.1 uncultured Binatia bacterium (SeqCode)
TCGCGACGCGCTCCTCGCCGCGACGCTGCTCCGCCTTCGGGACGCGGGCCGCGCGGAGCAGGTCGGCGACGGCGACCGGCCCGCGACGCCGTCCGGCGGCGCTCTGGAGGCGCGCGTCGTGGGCGCTGTCGTCCTCGCTCCGCACTGCTGGTGGCTCAGCGCCGGGACGGGGCCCGGTCGCGCGTCACTCGGCGAAGACGGCGGCCGCGACCACCGAGGTCCACAGGCCCTCGCGGTCGCCGATCGCGGACTGGGTGATGTTGCGGGTGATGACGATCTTGTCGCTCATCCGCCAGATGTCCTTGCGATCGTCGTAGCTCGTGTTCGGGTCGAAGTCGACGCCGAGGATCGTCGCGAGCATCGACGCGGCCAGGTCCTCCGCGTAGTCGCCGGCCTTGTTGTCGGTCTGGCCGTAGCTGTGGTGCTCCGCGAGATAGCCGTACTGCGAGCGGTCCTTCGGGATCGCGACGCCGACCGACGCCGCCACCAGCCGATGGGCCTCGTTGGTGGCGTTCTCGCTCATGACGACGTGGAGCACCTGGCCGGAGCGGAGGAGTTTCTGGCCCTCCTGCGCCGAGATCAGCTTGCAGTGCGGCGGAAAGATCGACGACACGCGCACGAGGTTGAACTGCGCGATGCCCGCCGAGCGAAGCGCCATCTCGAAGCTCGAGAGCTTCTCGCGGTGCTTCCCGACGCCCTTCGTGAGGTAAATCTTCTTGGGGACGTAGGAAATGCTCATCGCTCGTCGATGAAGGTCCCCTAACACGAACCCTCCCTCGCTACAAGTTTGGGCGCCTTTCCGCGAAGCGATCGGGACCGAAGACGCGGCGAGGGGACGGGGTGGCCTCCGGCGCGCCTCTCGAGCCGGACGCCCGCTTCGAGGGTGCACGCGGCGCGCGCCGCCGGCGAGAGCGAAGCGCCGGAGGCCACCCCGTCCCCTCGCCGCGCCTTCGGGAGTCGCCCCGTCAGTCGATGCGCGCGAGCAGCTCGCCCGCCTCGACCGCCTGGCCGGGCTGGACGCAGACCTCGGCGATGGTGCCGCTGCGCGGGGCCGTGATCTCGTTCTCCATCTTCATGGCCTCGAGCACGAGGAGCCCCTGGCCCCGCTCGACGGCGGCCCCCGCCTGGACCAGGACGGCGACCACCTTCCCCGGCATGGCCGCCCGGACCTCCTTCGCGCCGTCGCCGGTCGCGCCACGCTCCAGGCGGCGGAGGGCGCGCTCGTCGAGGAGGCGGAGGCGGTGCGCCCGGCCGCCGACCACGACCTGGAACTCGTCGCCGCGGCTCGTGACGCTCAGCTCGACCGTCTCGTGGTCGATCAGGAGGGAGAAGGACCCCTGGCCGGTCTGACGGCTGTCGACCACCTGCGCGCGCCCGTCGACGCTGATCCGCCAGCGGCCGTCGCCGAGCGCCTCGACCTCGATCGCGTGCGTCGTCTCGCCGACCAGGGCCGTGAAGCGCGCCGGGCGGGCGCTACTCACGGAGCGCCTCCCGGCGGGCCAGCTCGCGCCAGCGCGAGCGCGGCGCCGCGGGGGCGGGACCGGTGCCGTTGGTCGTCGGGCCGCTCGAACGGGAGACGGCGGCGAGCGCCGCACCGATGAGGGGCAGGTCGGCGGCCCCGCCGTCGAGCACTCCGGGGCGGAAGTGGCGGGCGATGAAGCCGGTGTCGATCTCCCCGGCCCGGAAGGCCGGGTGGTCGAGCGCCCAGCGGTGGAAGGCGACGTTCGCCGTCGGGCCGACGATGACGTACTCGCGCAGCGCGCGGAGCATCCGGTCGATCGCCTCGTCCCGGCTGCCGCCCCAGGCGACGAGCTTCGACAGGATGGGGTCGTAGTGGGTGGAGACCTCGAACCCCTCGTAAACGCCCGAGTCGTCGCGGATACCGATGCCGCTCGGCACGCGGAGGACGTCGATCCGGCCGGGCGCAGGGAGGAAGTTGTTGTCCGGGTCCTCCGCGTAGATGCGGCACTCGATCGCCCAGCCGCGCTGCACCACGTCCTCCTGCCGGACCCGCAGCGGGCGCCCCGCCGCCACCTCGATCTGCGCTTTCACCAGATCGACGCCGGTCACGGCCTCCGTGATCGGGTGCTCCACCTGGATGCGCGTGTTCATCTCGAGGAAGTAGAAGCGGCGGTCCTGGTCGACGAGGAACTCGATCGTGCCGGCGCTCACGTAGTCGACCGCACGCGCCGCCTGCACCGCGACCTCGCCCATCCGCTCGCGCGTCCGCTGGTCGATCGCGGTGGACGGCGACTCCTCGATCACCTTCTGGTGCCGACGCTGGATCGAGCACTCCCGCTCGTAGAGGTGGATGACGTTGCCCGCCGTGTCGCCGAGGACCTGCACCTCGACGTGCCGCGGCCGCACGATCGCCTTCTCCACGTAGACGCGGTCGTCGCCGAAGGCCGACTTCGCCTCCGAGCGGGCCGCGCGGAGCGCGCTCTTGAGCTCCGCGGCCGACCCGACGAGGCGCATGCCCTTCCCGCCGCCGCCGCCGGCGGCCTTCAGCATGACCGGGAAGCCGATGTCCGTCGCGAGGCGCTCGACCTCCGCGTCGGATCCGAGCGCCTCGTCCGAGCCGGGGACGACGGGCACGCCGGCCTTCCGCATGAGCCGGCGCGCCTCGACCTTGTCGCCCATCTTCGCGATCGCGCTCGCCGACGGGCCGATGAAGACGAGCCCCGCGTCGGCGCACGCCTGCGCGAAGGCCGCGCGCTCCGACAGGAA
>CAZLYE010000449.1:0-6237 GCA_964562865.1 uncultured Binatia bacterium (SeqCode)
TGAAGAGGCCGTAGATCTCGTCGAGGACCGCGGCGGGGCGGGCGTCGGCGCGGTCGATCTTGTTCAGGCAGACGACGGGCGGCAGCCCGAGCGCGAGCGCCTTCCCGAGCACGAAGCGGGTCTGCGGGAGCGGTCCCTCGGACGCGTCGACCAGCAGGAGCACGCCGTCGACCATCGCGAGGGTCCGCTCGACCTCGCCGCCGAAGTCGGCATGGCCGGGCGTGTCGACGATGTTGATCCGCACGCCGTCCCACGTGACGGTCGTGTTCTTGGCGAGGATCGTGATGCCGCGTTCGCGCTCGAGCGCGAACGAATCCATCACGCGCTCCGCGACGTGCTCGTTGGCGCGGAAGACGCCGGTCTGGTGCAGCATCGCGTCGACGAGCGTCGTCTTGCCGTGGTCGACGTGCGCGATGATCGCGATGTTGCGCACGTCGGCACGGCGCTGGAGCGTCAGGTTGCGGGCAGGTGCCGACACGGTGCGGCCATACTGACCGCCGGACGGGGGCGGGTCAATCGACGCGGCGGAGAGAGGCTACCCGTTGCGCCGCACGCGGACGACGGCGCGGACGAGCTCCGTGCCGACGCGGTAGCCGACCACGCAGAGGATCGCGTCACGCACCGAGACGATGTCGAGCGCGCGCTTGATCTCGGCGAGCGTCACGTGCTCGAGCTGTCTCAGCACGGTCCACGCGGCGTGGATGCAGTACGCGAGGAGCGCGAGCAGTGCCAGGACGGCGACGCCCCGCACCACGTCCTTCGCGGCGCTCGAGGCGCCGAACATCGGGACGAAGGTCGTTTCGAAGGACGGCGCGATGCCCCTGATCCATTCCATGCGCTTCTCCTCGCGGGCCGCTGGCGGCCTCGCGCCCTGGAGTGCAACCGGGGTGCCAGGCGCGGATCACGAGAAGGCGGGATTTCTCCGCAGGATGTCCCGTGACGCCGCCGTCGGCGATGCCACCGCGCGTGACGGCCGCCACGGATCTGACGCTCGCCTCAGGACGCGCGCGCAAGCTGTCGCGCCGGCGGGCCCGCGGCGTAGGTCTCCTCGCGGGTGGTCGGCAGGATCTCGCGCGACGCGGGCGCGAGGCGCGACGCGAGCACCTGGTAGAGCCCGATCGACCCCTCGGTGAAGCCGACGGAGGACGCCGCGAGGTATGCCACCCACGTCCGGTAGACGCGCTCCCCGACGAGCGCCCGCGCCCGGTCGGCGTTCGCCTGCAGCCGGTCGACCCACTGCCGGGTCGTTCGCGCGTAGTGGGCGCGCAGCCCCTCGACGTCCAGCACCTCGAAGCGCGCATGCTCCAGCACGTCGACGATGTGACTCACGTTGTCGAGCTCGCCGTTCGGGAACACGAAGCGCTCGAGGAACTCGGTCTGAGAGCCGCGCCGCCAGTGCTTCTCGTGCGTGATGCCGTGATTCAGGAAGAGGCCGCCGGGCTCGAGCAGCTCGTGGACGCGCGCGAAGTAGCCCGGGTAGTTCGCGATCCCGAGGTGCTCGATGACCCCGACGGCGGCGACCTTGTCGAAGCGGAGCGTCGCGGGGAGGTCCCGGTAGTCGAGGTGGTCGACGCGTGCGCGACCCTCGAGCCCCGCCCGGCGGATGGCGGCCTGCGCGTACTCGGCCTGCACGGGTGAGAGCGTGACGCCTCGGGCCTCGACGCCATAGCGCTCCGCGGCCCACATGACGAGGCTGCCCCAGCCGCATCCGATGTCGAGCAGCCGCTCGCCCGGCGCCAAGCGGAGCTTCCGGCAGACGAGGTCGAGCTTGTCCTCCTGCGCCTGGTCGAGGTCGCCGTCGGGACGGCGATAGTACGCGCAGGTGTAGACCATGCGCCGATCGAGGAAGAGCGCGTAGAACTCGTTGGAGACGTCGTAGTGGAACTCGATCGCCTTCGCGTCGTGCCGCTTCGTCCGGATCTTCATGGGTCACCCGATTCCGAAGGCGCCCTCCAGCACGAGACGGCGGCGAAGGCCCGGGCGCGTGCAGGCCAGCCGCGCGGCGGCGACGATCGCCGCGTCGGGAAGGTGACGAGCGACGTGGGACCAGAGACCGCCCGGCGTGCCGAAGGCGGCGCGGATGCGGTCGGGATAGGTCGCGAGGCCGCCGTCGAGGATCGCGGCGGCGGCGAGGGTCGCGCTCCGCACGGCGGGCCCGATCCCCTCGCCCGAGAAGTCGCGCGCGAGGCCGGCCGCGTCGCCGACGAGCGCGAAGCGGGCGCCACCGAGCCGGCGGGGACGCGCGCGTCGGATCGCGTAGGCGTGACCGCGGAAGGGCGTGAGGGGGAGGTCCGCCGGGAGCCGCCCGCTCGCGTGGAGCCCCGCGAGCAGGCGCTCGAGCCGGCGGCGGATCGGGAGCCCGCCCAGCGCGCCGACGCCGACGTTCAGGAAGTCTCCCTTCGTGAAGTACCAGCCGTAGCCCTTGAAGTCCGGCTCGGCGATCAGCTCCGGGCAGCCGTGACGGGGCGTCAGCGCGCGGAGGCGCTCGGCGCCGACCCGCGTCTCGCTCTCCTGCGTGACGACGACGTCCTCCTCGGCCGCGACCGCGCCGAGCATGCGGGCGACGGGGCAGCCGTGCCCGCCCGCGCCGATCACGCTGGCCGCGCGCACGGTCCCGGCGTCGGTGTCGACCTCGACGCCGCCCGGGACCTCGCGGACCTCGCGCGCGCGGACGCCCTCGTGCACCACGGCTCCCGCCCCCGCGGCGCGCCGGAGGAGGAAGGCGTCGAACTCGGCGCGCACGATGCCCCAGCTCGCGACGCGGTCCCAGCGCGTCTCGCGTTCGGTCCCGTCCACCGCGACGGACACGGCGGAGAAGGGCTGGATCGTGTGCGGGTAGGACGCCGCGTCGAGCTCCAGGTCGGCCAGCGCCGCTCGCGTCACCCAGCCGGCGCAGAGCTTGACGCGCGGGAAGGTCGCCGCGTCGAGGAGGGCGACGCGGACCCCCGCCCGCGCGAGGCGCCACGCGACCGTGCTCCCACCGGGACCGCCGCCGACGACCAGGACGTCGGCAGCGGTCATACGCGGAAGAGCCCCGCGAGCACGGCGAGTCGCGTGCCGAGAGGAACGCGGAGCGCCTCGATCTCGTTCGCCGCGCGCATGGCGGCGAAGACGTTCCCCTCGATGTCGATCTCGCCGGCGATGTACGCCTCACCAAAGCGGAGGGGTGACGGATGCCGCAGGAGCCGGCGGAAGGCGGGCCGCGAGCGGAACACGACCGCGAACCCGCCGTCGCCCCCCGTCCCGACGGGCGCGTCGGTTCCGTCCCACAGCCGGAAACGGAGCGGCGTCCGGACCCCGGCGAAGACGCGCCGGAGGAGCCGGACGGCGTTCGCAGCGCGCCGGTCCGGAGGCGCGGGAGGCATGGCGCCCTCCTAGCGCACCCGCGCGGGACTGTGAAGCGCCTTCAAATCCGGCGGATCGCGCGCTATCGTGGCGCGATGAGCGGCGCGCCCGTCACCCTCGAGGGGTGGTACGTCCTCCACGAGATGTACGCGGTGGACTGGCCACGCTGGAACGCGCTCCGCGACGAGGAGCGGGAATCCGCTGTGGTCGAGACGACGGCCCTCCTCGAGCGCCAGGAGCGCCCGGCGGAGGGTCACAGCGCCTGCTGGTCCGTGCTGACGCAGAAGGCCGATCTCTGCGTCCTCCACTGGCGACGCGACCTCGAAGCGCTCCGCGCCGAGGAGGCGAGCTTCGCCCGGACACGGCTCCGGTCGTACCTCGTGCCGACGTACTCGTACCTCTCGGTGATCGAGCTCGGGACCTACGAGCTCACGGGGCACGCGACGGCGCGGCTCAAGAGCCGGGGGCTCGAGCCGGGTGCCGACGGCTTCGACGCGGCGCTCACCGAGGAGATGCGCCAGATCGCGGCGCCGCGCCTGTACCCGAAGATCCCGCCGCGGCGCTACCTCTGCTTCTATCCGATGTCGAAGCGGCGCGGGGAGCAGGTGAACTGGTTCGACCTCCCCGCGACGGCGCGCGCCGAGCTGATGCGCGGCCACGGCGAGATCGGCCGGCGGTGGGCGGGTCAGGTGACGCAGATCATCGGCGGCTCGGTCGGCCTCGACGACTGGGAGTGGGGCGTGACGCTCTTCGCCGACGATCCGCTCGTCTTCAAGAAGCTGATCTACGAGATGCGGTTCGACCCGGCGAGCTCGCGCTACGCGCTCTTCGGCCCCTTCTACGTCGGCATCCGGTTCGCCGCCGCGGCCCTCGGCCAGGTGCTGCGTGCGGGAGTGGCCGCCCGCTGAGTCGGCCCGCGCGCCGGCGCCACGGCGGGGCTACGGGTGCCCTCCACCGCCGGCCAGCTCGAGACGCTCAGGCAGGAGTCCCGAGCGGACCACCCGGGCGAGCACGCGGAGGAGGTCGTCCGGCTCGACCGGCTTGGCGACCTGGCTCTGGAAGCCGGCTCTGCGCGCGCGCAGCAGGTCCCGTTCCTCCGCGTAGGTGGTGAGCGCGACGGCCGGGACGAAGCCGCCTCCGTCGTCCGCCACGGCACGGATCCGCCCGAGGAGCGAGCAGCCGTCCTCGTCCGGAAGCGCGAGGTTGCAGACGAGGACGTCGGGACGGATCTGCTGGAACGCGACCACCGCCTCGTCGGCGCTGCCGACGCCGACCACGTGCGCGCCGGCCCGCGACAGGACGAGGCACACGGCGTCGCGGGTGTCGGGCTCGTGCTCCACGAGGAGGACGTCGACGCCGTCCAGCCGCGGAGAGCCGTCCGTCGCGCCGTGACCGTTCGCGGGCGCCGTCGCGTCGACGGGTGGGCTCGCGAGCGGCAGCCGGATGGTGAAGGTGGCGCCGCAGCCCTCGCCACGGCTCTCGGCCTCGACGCGGCCCCCGTGCAGCTCGACGAGGTGGTGGACGATCGACAGCCCGAGTCCGAGCCCGCCGGCGCGCCGGGTGAGGGAGCCGTCCGCCTGGCGGAAGCGCTCGAACACGTGGGGGAGGAAGCTCGGCGAGATGCCCTGACCGTCGTCGCTCACGCGGAGCTCGACCTCGTCGCCGACGCGTCCGAGCCCCACCTCGATGCGCCCGCCGCGGGCCGTGAACTTGATGGCGTTCGAGAGCAGATTCCACACCACCTGCTGGAGCCGGCCGGGGTCCCCGAGGACCGTCGCGCCCGCCGGCTCGAACGAGCGGACCAGCTGGATGCCCTTGGCATTGGCGGCCCCCACGAGGGAGTCGACCGCCGGGTCGACGACGTGGACGAGGTCGATCACCCGCGAGCGCAGCCGAAGCTTCCCGCTCACGATGCGGGAGACGTCGAGGAGGTCGTCGATGATCCGGGCCTGCGCCTTGACGCTCCGCTCGATCGCCTCGGCGGCGCGGGCGGTCCCGTCCGCCCCGAGCGTGCCCGTGCGGAGCATCCACGCCCACGACACCATCGCGTTGAGCGGCGTCCGAAGCTCGTGCGAGACCGTCGCCAGGAACTCGTCCTTCAGGCGGTTCGCCTCGCGCGCCTCGCAGAAGAGCGTGTTCTCGATCGCGATCGACGCCATCCGGGCGAGCTGGATGAGGATGCTCTCGTCCTCCGTCCCGATGTCCTCGGCTTTCCCCCGTGCGACCTGCAGGAGCCCGATCTTCCGGCCCTCGCCGTCGACGAACGGGGCCGCGAGCTCGCCGCCGGCGCGACGGGTGGAGCTGGTGGCGTACGCGAACGACGCCTGCGCGCGCACGATCTCCTCGTCCGTGACGCCCGGCAACGGCGGACAGGCGACGCGATGCAGGCGGCGGCCGTCCAGCGTGGCGATCGCGATGGCCCGATCCGCGCCGAGGATGTCGCGTGCGCTCGACGTCACCACCTGGAGCATGCGGTCGAGCGAGCCCGCGGCGCTGATCGCGAGCGACGCGGCCGCCAGTTGCTGGAGCTGCCCCGCACGATGCCTGAGCGCCTCCGCCTCCCAACGGACCTCCGCCGTCGCACGGAACAGATCGACGAGGACCGAGACCTTCGTCCGCAGCACATCGGGGGCGACGGGTGTCGGGATGTAGTCCACGGCGCGCAGGGAGTATCCGCGCTCGGCGTCGGTCTCGTCCGGCGACGCGGCGATGAAGATGATCGGCGTCCGCTCGGAGCGCGCGAGCCCGCGGATCAGCGCGGCGGTCTCGAGGCCGTCCATGCCCTGCATCCGGACGTCGACGAGGATGACCGCGAAATCGCGCTGGAGGAGCCGTTGGAGCGCCTCCTCTCCCGAGCCGGCCTGCACGATCTCGCAGGGCAGCTCCCGGAGG
>CAZLYE010000450.1:0-6200 GCA_964562865.1 uncultured Binatia bacterium (SeqCode)
GAGGACGTGGTGGTCTACGCCTCGGACTACTACCACTGGGACTGCAAGTTCCCCGACACCGTCAAGATCATCACCGAGCGGACGGATCTCGGGGACGGCGCGAAGCGGAAGCTCTTCACGGACAACCCGCGGCGCCTCTACGCGCTCCCCTGAGGCGACGCGGTGACGCGCGCGTCAGGTCGCCCCGCGCAACGCCTCGAGGACCTGCGCCGGATGCTTCGCGGCATCGCTCACGCGGGCCCAGTGCTTGCGGACGCGTCCGTCGGCACCGATCCAGACCGTCGACCGGATGACCCCGACGGTCTTCTTCCCGTACATCATCTTCTCGCCGTACGCGCCGTAGACCTTCATCGCCTTCCGGTCAGGGTCGGACAGCAGCGTGAACGGCAGCTTGTACTTGGCGGCGAACTTCCGGTGCGACTCGGCGCTGTCCGCCGACACCCCGAGCACGATCGCGCCGGTCTTCCCGATGTCCTTCCAGAGGTCGCGGAACCCGCACGCCTCCTTGGTGCAGCCGGGCGTGTCGTCCCGGGGGTAGAAGTAGAGGACGACGTCCTTGCCGGCGAGGCCGGCGAGCGACACGGACTTCCCCTCGGCGTCGGTCAGGTCGAACGCGGGGGCGGGCTTCCCTTCCTTGACGCTGGCCATCCGGCGTAAGTAGCGCAGGGAGGGACGATGTCAAACCGCCGCTTCACGGATCGGGTGGTGCTGGTGACGGGCGCGGGCTCCGGGCTCGGCCGCGCGACGGCGAGGCTCTTCGCGACGGAGGGCGCGCGGGTGTTCGCCGTCGACGTGAACCCGGACGGCGTGGCGGAGACGGTCCTCGCCATCCGCACCGCCGACGGCCAGGGCGACGGATGCGTCTGCGACGTGACCGACGTCGCGGCCGTCGGCGACACGGTCCGGCGGGCCGTCGACGCGTTCGGCGGCCTCGACGTGCTCGTCAACGCCGCGGGCGTCGGCCGGAGCGCGCGGCTCGAGGAGATCGACGAGCCCGAGTGGCAGCGCGTCCTCGGGGTCAACCTGACCGGGCCGTTCAACACGACGAAGGCCGCGCTCCCGCACCTCCTCGCCCGGCGGGGCGGGAACATCGTCAACGTCGCGTCGTCCGCCGGCATGCGCGGGCAGGCGTACGCGGCGCACTACGCGGCCTCGAAGGCCGGGCTCATCAACTTCACGCGCTCGGTGGCGCTGGAGTTCGTGAGCCGCGGGCTCCGCGCCAACTGCATCGCGCCGGCGGGGATCCAGTCGCCGTTCATCCGGCAGTTCATCCCGCGGCCGGACTTCGAGCCCTCGCTGGTCGCGTACTACTCGCCGCCGGTCCCGCACCGCCTCTCCACGCCCGAGGACGTGGCGAAGACGATCGCCTTCCTCGCGTCCGACGACGTCCCGATGATCACGGGCGCCGTGCTGGTCGCCGACTGGGGTACGCTCGCCTGATGACGGGGCTCCTCGCGGCGCTGGCGCGGAACGTGGCTCGACGGAGCGCGCACCCGTTCATCGTGCACGCGGACCGCCGCGTGACGTACGCCGAGCTCGACCGCCTGACTAACAGCGCCGCACACGCGCTCGTCGGCCTCGGCGTCCAGAAGGGCGATCGGGTGACCCTCGCCCTCGGCAACTCGGTCGAGTACCTGGTCGCGGCCTTCGGGATCCTGAAGGCCGGCGCGGTGCTGAACCCCGTCAACCCGGCGCTCGGGGAGCGCGAGCTCCGCTACATCCTCGGGCACGCCGAGCCGCGGGTGGTCGTGACCGACGCGCCCGGCATCGGGGCCGACGGACGGGTGCTCGGCCGCGCCGCGCTCGAGGAGCTGATGGCGCGGAGCCCGGAGACGCCGCCCGGGGTGACGATCGCCCCGGGCGACCCGTCGACGCTGCTCTACACCTCGGGGACGACGGGCGACCCGAAGGGCGTGCTCTTCAACCACGGCTCGATGGGGATCGGCGGCCGGCACTTCATCGAGGCGCTCCGCCTCACCGCGGACGACGTGATCCTGGCCGTGACGCCGCTCTTCCACGGCAACGCCTGGGGCGCCGTGCAGACCGCGCTCCACGCCGGCGGGACGGTCGCCTTCCCGGCCGCCTTCCACGTCTCCGAGTTCTGGCCGCTCGTGCACGAGACCGGCGCGACGGTGCTCTACACGCTCGGCACGATCCTCGCGATGCTCCTCACGCGCGAGCCGTCGGACGCGGAGCGGACGAGCCCGCTCCGCGTGATCCTCGGCCTCGGGAGCGCCCCGATCCGCGAGCACGTGATCCGCCGCTTCGGCGTCCGGCACGTCGCCGAGTGCTTCGGGTCGACGGACGCGGGCGTCGTCACGATCACGCCGCTCGGCGCCGCATGGCGCCCGGGGTCCTGCGGGCCGCCGGTCCCGGGCGTCGAGCTCCGCATCCTCGACGACGCCGGCCGGCCGCTCGGCCCCCGGGAGACCGGCGAGATCGCCGTCCGTTCGCCCGCGCGCCTCGCGAGCTACTTCCGCGACCCCGAGCAGACGGCGCTCGCGGTGCGCGACGGCTGGTTCCTCACGGGCGACCTCGGCTGGCTCGACCAGGACGGCTGGCTGTACTTCGTCGACCGCAAGCGGGACGTGATCCGCCGCGGCGGCGAGAACGTCTCGTCGGTGCTGATCGAGAAGGCGCTCCGGGAGCATCCGCGGGTGGTCGAGGCGGCCGTCATCGGCGTCCCGGACGCGGTGCTGGGGCAGGAGATCAAGGCGTTCGTCGTGGCGAACGGGCCCGTGACCGAGGCGGAGCTGCGCGAGTTCGCCGCGGCGCGGCTCGCCCGGTTCCAGATCCCCAGGCTGTGGGAGTTCCGCGACTCCCTGCCGAAGACGCCGACGCAGCGGGTGGAGAAGTACAAGCTCCGCGGGGAGCACGGGGGGCCGCTCCTCGGCTGACGACGGCCCTCGGAGGAGCCATCGATGTCGACTCACGATCTCACGCCGGAGGTCCGCGCGCTCCGCGAGCGCGTGCGCCGCTTCATCGACGGGGAGGTCGTCCCGGCGGAGCCGACGCTCGCCGGCGACGACGCGACGGCCGCCGAGGCGATGCGGCGTCTCAAGGCACGCGCCAAGGCCGAGGGGCTCTGGGCCCTCGGCCACCCGCAGGAGATCGGCGGCGGCGGCGTGCCGTTCATGCCGTTCGTCTACCTGAACGAGGTGATCGGCCGCTCGCACTGGGGGCAGGTCGCCGTCGGCTCGCTGTCGATGCAGGACTCGATCATGCTCCACCTCTACGGGACGGCGGAGCAGAAGCAGCGCTGGCTCGCACCGCTCGTCGCGGGCGACATCTACCCGTCGGTCGGGCTCACCGAGCCCGAGGTGGCCGGCTCGGACCCGACGCTCATGCAGTCGACGGCGCGGCTCGACGGCGACCACTGGGTGGTGAACGCCCACAAGTGGTTCACGAGCGGCGCCAACCGCGCCGCGTTCACCACGATCTTCGCCATCACAGAGCCCGAGGCGCCCGCGCACGCGCGGTTCTCGGCGATCATCGTCCCGACGGACGCGCCGGGATACGAGATCGTGCGCGTCGTCCCGACCATGGGGCACACCGGTGGCGGCCACTGCGAGATCCGCCTGACCGACGTGCGCGTGCCGCGCGATCACCTGCTCGGCGGCCGCGGCCAGGGCTTCGTCGTGGCGCAGAAGCGGCTCGGCCCCGGCCGCATCTTCCACTGCATGCGCTGGCTCGGCCAGGCGCAGCGCGCCTTCGAGCTCATGTGTGCGCGCGCGACGACGCGCTTCGCGCACGGCTCCCTCCTCGCCGAGAAGGGAGAGATACAGCGCTACGTCGCGGAGTCGGCCGCGGAGATCCAGGCGGCCCGGCTCATGACGATCGACGCGGCGCGGGCCATGGACGCGGGCAGCGAGGCGCGCGTCGAGATCGCGCTCATCAAGTTCTGGGGCGCCCGGATGCTGCACGACGTGATCGACCGCGCGATCCAGGTGCACGGCGCGCTCGGCGTGACGGCCGACACGCCGCTCGAGTTCATGTACCGCGAGGCGCGCTACGCGCGCATCTACGACGGTCCGGACGAGGTGCACCGGATGGTCGTGGCCCGGCGCCTCCTGCGGGACCCGGTCGGCGGCGCGCCCTGGGCGTGAGGGCCCCCGCCGGGCCCTCCAGACGCCGTAGGGTCCTCCTCCCGGGCATCGTGCTTTGGCGGGTGCGAATTGAGCGCGAGGCGACCGGTGTGCTAGCGTCCGCCGCCCGCCAGCGACCATGACGAAACTCGCGACGACCGCCGTGTTCCTCTTCTTCGCACTCGCGGGAGGGGCGGCGGCACGGCCCTTCGGCCCCGTGAGCTCCCTGCCCCGCACCCTGGCGACCGCCGTCGACCTCGGCCGGGCACCCGCCGGCGAACGCCACGACGTCGTCGTCGCCCTCGACCTCCGGAACCGCGACGCCCTCGAGACCTTCCTCGCCGACGTCCAGGACCCGGCCTCGCCCAACTACCGCCACTTCCTCACGCAGGACGAGTTCGACGCGCTCTACGGCCCGACCCCGGAGGAGGAGGCGGCCGTCGTCTCGCACCTCGAGCGTCACGGGCTCCGGGTCACCAGGCGCTTCCCGAACCGCCTCCTCGTCGCCGCCTCCGGACCCGTGTCCGCGCTCGAGGCGGCGTTCGGGGTGGAGATCCACCACGTTCGCCACCGCGGGGCGCAGCATTACGCGACGTTCAACGAGCCGAGCTTCCCGACGGACCTCGAAAACGTGGTGGTGGGCGTCCTCGGCCTGGACAACCTCGAGGAGATGCATCCGGCCGTCGCGAGCGTGGAGCCGGCCGCCGCGCCGCACGCGGCCCTCGGCATGTCCAACTGCTGCCATTTCAGCCCGAACGACACGGCCGCGTTCTACGACGACACGATGGTGTTCGACGGGACCGGACAGACCATCGTCATCGCGGGAGCGTTCGCCTGGCGGGACACCGACAACACGAACTTCAACACCCAGTGGGGGCTGCCGCAGCTCCCCGCGGGCAGCGGGCAACTCTGCACCGGCCCGTCCGGGTCGACGGGCTGCCGGTTCAACAGCCAGAACTCGATCGAGATCGCGCTCGACGTCGAGTACTCCCACGGCGTCGCGCCCGGCGCGCGCATCGTCAACTACATGACCGCCTCGACGGCGCTCACCGACTTCGCGACGATGTACAACCAGGTCGTCACCGACAACCCGGGGCACGTCGTGACGACGAGCTGGGGCGCGTGCGAAGCCGGCGTGTCGACGATGCTCCAGACCGCCAACGACAACATCTTCGCCAACGCCAACGCGATCGG
The DNA here is from genome assembly GCA_964562865.1 of uncultured Binatia bacterium (SeqCode). Lineage (GTDB taxonomy): Bacteria > Desulfobacterota > Binatia > DP-6 > DP-6 > CAZLYE01. Next base: position 5,280 of record CAZLYE010000450.1, read on the forward strand.
GCAGTCGTGGTTTGCGGCCTCGGGCGACAGCGGGAGCCGTGACTGCGGCGGCGTGCTCGGCGTCGACAATCCGGCGAACTCGCCACACGTCATGGGCGCGGGCGGTACCACCCCCACCTGCAGCAGCGGGCTCACGATGTCGAGCCCGGCATGCGGCGGGTACGGCTCGGAGGCGGGGTGGAGCGACTCCGGGGGCGGCGTGAGCCAGGTCTTCTCGCACCCCGCCTTCCAGACCGGTTGCGGCATCTCGCCGGGGGAGACGCACCGTCTCGTTCCCGACGTCTCGCTCGCCGCGGACCCGACGCCGGGCTACTACGTGCTCGAGGGCGGGAGCTGGTTCCTCGTGGGCGGCACGTCGGCCGCCGCGCCGCAGTGGGCAGGCTATCTCACGCAGCTCGTGCAGCGACGCGGCGGGACGGCGATCGGCAACCCCGGCACGCTCCTGTACGGACTCTGCGGCACCGCGGCCTTCCACGACGTGACGTCCGGCTCGAACGGCGATTACAGCGCCGGCCCGGGCTATGACATGGTGACGGGCCTCGGGAGCCTCGACGCGAGCCAGTTCCTGGCGCTCGCGAGCCCCAGCACGACCACGACGATCACCACGTCGTCCTCGACGACCACCACGTCCTCGTCGACCACGACGACGTCCTCCACCTCGTCCACGACCACCACCTCGACGACGACCTCGACCACGACCTCGTCCACCACCTCGAGCACCACGACCTCATCGACCACCAGCACGTCGTCGTCCACCTCGAGCACCACCTCCTCGTCGACGACCACGAGCACGACCAGCCCACCGCCGCCGACGACGACGACATCGACGACGGCCACGACGACCAGCTCCACGTCGTCGAGCACCACGACCACCTCCACCTCGTCGACCACGACGACCACCCTCGCGACGCCGGTCACCGT
>CAZLYE010000451.1:0-2618 GCA_964562865.1 uncultured Binatia bacterium (SeqCode)
CCGCTCGCGCTCGGTGACCTTGTCGCGCGCGGCACGGGCGTGCTCGAGCGCCTCGAACGCGCGTCGATCGCGCTCCGGATTCCCGGGATCGTTGTAGTTCGGGCCCGCCGCGAGCGCGACGCCCCACCACGCCATCGCACAATCCGGGTCGAGACGCGCCGCTTCCTGGAACGCGCGCGTCGCCTCGTCGTGGTTGAAGGCCCAGACCAGGCGGAGCCCCTGGTCGAACCAGCGCTGTGCCTCCGGCGAGCGGGTCGTGACCGGATGGTGATGCGTGCCGAGGTCCTCGAAGAGGATCGGCGGCGCCGCGGCCGTCACCTCCGGCTGGGGCGCGCGGTGGCGGGCGCATCCGAGCGCGAGGACGAGAGCGACGGGGAGCGTGGCGGCGACTCGCATGGGCGGACCGGCTAGCACAGCCGACGCGCCTTCCGGTAGCGGGCCCACCGATTCATGGCGCGCCGCGGCGACGGCGGCGTACCGCCCCAGCCTGGACACTGTCGCGTTTTCTGCTGTACGACGCGCCACCCCGACGACAACGCGGAGGAGGGACGGCGATGACGAAGACGATGCGGCTCGCGGTCGCCCTGGTCGCCGTCGCGACGACCGCGCACGCGACGCAGCGTTGGGGGCCGATCCAGCTCTCGGGCAACCTGCAGACGCAGAACCTGATCCGCACGCCGGACGCGAGCACCTACCAGTTCATCCAGAACCGGAACACGGCGCACATCCGGTTCGAGTACGCGTGGCTCCAGGCCGGTCGCTTCTACGATCGCTACGACATCCCGTTCATCGAGTCGTCGAATCTCTTCCTGCTCTGGCGCGGCGTCTACGACAGCGTCTACGACACGACGCCCGGCTTCATCGAGAAGTCCGACATCCACGGGCGCGCCTACGAGGGCCTCGACTACTTCGACTTCGCGACGAAGAAGCTCGGGATCCCGCGGAACGCGTTCACGCTGAGCGGCCTCCCGAGCGACGCGCGGCACGCCCTTCGCTTCGAGAACACGCTGCGCGAGGCGTACGTCGACCTGAAGCTCCGCGGCATCCCGCTGAACGTGCGCGCCGGACGCCAGCAGATCGTGTGGGGCGAGAGCGACAACTTCCGCATGCTCGATCGCGTGAACACGCTCGACCTCACGTGGCACCTCGTGCAGGAGATCCCGCCGCCCGCGTTCGGATGGGACGAGATCCGCCGTCCCTTCTGGATGCTCAAGTTCCTCTACGACCTCGGCGACGTCTGGAAGTTCTCGCAGAGCTTCCTCGAGTGGTACTGGAACCCCGGCGACTGGGCGCCCGCGAAGATCGCCTTCCTCCCGCAGCCGTGGGGCATCCGCGCGCTGAACCCGCTCACCAACCCGATCGACGGCGCGTTCAACCGCGGCGTCTGCGAGAACGCGCCGGGCCGTCACTGCACGGGCCTTATGAACGGCACGACGCTCTTCCGCCAGGGCGACTGGCAGCGGAACCCGCTCGACAACAGCCAGGTCGGGATCCGCTATCACGGCATCGCGCCGGCGGGCGTCGAGTTCACCGTCGCCTACCTCTACCAGCGCTGGGGCGGCGACGACGGCTCCCCGTTCGCACCGATCCGCGGGCTGCCGAAGAACCCGCGCAACACCGAGATCGCGTACGGAAAGAACGGCCTCATCGCGCACGGCATCCTCCCGGTCGAGTACATCGCGCCGTACGTCCACACGGTCGGCGGCTCCGCGAACTATTCCGACGAGACGTGGACGCAGGCGGTCTACCGGTTCGAGACCGTGTACGACGTCGGCATCCCGATGTTCGACCTGCTGAAGCAGACGGTCGTCGATCGACCGGTGGTCCCGGGCGTCACGAACAAGAACATGTGGAAGGGGATGCTGGCGTTCGACCGGCCGACGTGGCTCCACTGGCTGAACAAGAAGAGCACGATCGGCCTCACCGGCCAGTTCTTCTGGCACTACGTCGTGAACAACCCGTCGTGCGAGCCGCAGAAGGTCTCGTCCGAGATCGCCCAGGGGCGCAACCCCGGCACGTCGTCCTGCCTCGTCGGCCCGCTCGACCTGCCGTCGATCATCCGCACCAACTCGACGTCCGACAAGCCGGCGTACCGTGACAAGATCCGCGACTGGGAGACGCTCTTCACGCTGGCGGGGTTCACGTTCTACCGGGGCGGCAGCCTCCTCCCGATCCTCGGCATCGCGGTCGACCCGGTGAACCACTTCGGGATGGAGCCGTTCTGGTCGCTCGACTGGGTGCTGCGCGAGGACCTCACGCTGAACCTCACCCAGCGCTACTTCGTCACGCCGCGCGGCCGCTCCGAGCCCGTCTTCGACCCGTGGGGCTTCCAGAGCCTCGACGCAGGCCGCTCGGAGTCGAGCGTCCGGCTGACGTATCAGTTCTGAGGCGACGCGACCCGCTGCTACTGCAGCTCGCCGTCCTCCCGCTCCGCGCTCTTCCGCGGCACCCGGAAGCCGAGGTGGCGGAGCTTCGCCCAGAGCGACTCACGCGTCATGCCGAGGCTCCGCGCCGTCGCGGCGCGGTGATAGCCATGCATCCGGAGACGCGCCCGAATGGTCGCGACCTCGACCTCGCGGACGATCTCCTTCAGCGGGCGGCCGTCCGCGTCCGACGGC
>CAZLYE010000452.1:0-3352 GCA_964562865.1 uncultured Binatia bacterium (SeqCode)
AGCGGATCCTCTGGGCCCTCTGCTACCGGATGACCGGCTGCGCGGCCGACGCCGACGACCTCGTACAGGAGACGTTCGTCCGGGCGCTCGACCGCCCGCCGGCGCGACGCGACCTCCCCTGGCGCCCGTGGCTCCCGTCGCCGGTCGACACGGGCGCCGAGGAGTCGCCGCCGGCCTACGAGCCGGCCCTCGGCGGCGGAACGACCGAGGGGCGCTACGATCTCCTCGAGAGCGTCACGTTCGCGTTCCTGCTCGCGCTCGAGGCGCTCACGCCGCTCCAGCGCGCGGTCCTCGTGCTGCGCGACGTGTTCGACTACTCCGTCGACGAGACCGCCGTCGCGCTCGGCGTCTCAGCCGCGAACGTGAAGACGAGCCACCACCGCGCCCGGCGCGCGATGCAGGCCTACGACCGCGAGCGCCGTCCGCCGACGCGCGCCCTGCAGGAGGCGACCCGCCACGCGCTCGAGCGCCTCGTCGAGTGCCTGGCGCGCGGCGACGCCGCCGGCATGGAAGCGCTCCTCACCGAGGACGTGCGCACGGTGAGCGACGGCGGCGGGGAGTTCCACGCGGCGCGCGTTCCGGTCGTCGGCCGGCCGAAGGTGATCGTCTTCTACACCCGGCTCGCCGCCCGCCGGCCGGCGCTCGCCTCCGAGATCCGCATGCTGAACGGGCTCCCTGCCCTCGTGACCGAGCTCGGTGGCGGGCGCCCGGGCGAGGCGAGCCGCATCGCGCTGTGCATCGACCTCGGGCCCGACGGCCGCATCCGCCGGCTCGACATCGTGCTCGCGTCGCGCAAGCTGACGGCGATCGCCGCCGACGCGGAGGCTACTCGCCGATGATCTTCACCACCACGCGCTTCTTCCGCCGGCCGTCGAACTCCGCGTAGAAGACCTGCTCCCACGGGCCGAGGTCGAGCTTGCCCGCCGTCACCGGCAGCACCACCTGGTGGTGGACGAGCGTGCGTTTCAGGTGCGCGTCGGCGTTGTCCTCGCCGGTCTGGTGGTGCCGGTAGTCGCCGGGCGGTGCCAGGCGGTCGAGCCACTCGACCAGGTCCTGCTTCAAGCCGCTCTCCTCGTCGTTCACCCAGATCGCGGCGGTGATGTGCATCGCGGAGACGAGGCAGAACCCCTCGGCGATCCGCGCCGCGGCGACGATCCCGGCGAGCCGGTCGGTGATGTTCACGAGCTCGCGGCGGGCCCGCGTGGTGAACCACAGATACTCGGTGTGCGCGCGCATCAGCGGACGATCGCATCGGCCTCGATCTCGATGAGCGCCCGCGGATCGATCAGGCGGCTCACCTCGACGAGCGTCGAGGCGGGGCGGATGTCGCCGAAGAACTCGCCGTGGACGGCGGTCGCATCCGACGCCTTCGTGACGTCGCGGATGAACATGCGCGTCCGGATGACGTGCCGGAGCGTGCCGCCCAGCGCCTCGACGGCGGCGCGGACGATCTCGAGCGCCCGGCGCGTCTGATCGGCGAGCGTCGGCGGGTAGCTCCGGTCCGCGTTCAGCCCGACGGTCCCCGAGACCGCGATCCAGTCCCCGGAGCGGACGGCGCGCGAGTAGCCGACCACCGGCTCCCAGGGCGAGCCGCTGCTCGCGCAGCGGCGGCCGGCGAAGTCCGCGACCGTGATCGGGACGTCAGCGGCCATGCGGCCGCGCCGCACGCATCTCGCTCCGGAGGCGCTCCGTCGCCGCGACGTCGACGGCGAGCGTCAGGTCCTCGAGCGAGCCGGTGAGGACGACGCCGTACTCGCGCCGCGCCGCCGCGACGGACACGTACTCGTCGAGCACGTCGTCGAGGACCCGCTCGGGCGGGCGGCGGAGCGGATCGCCCCAGCCACCGCCCCCCCCGTAGTGGTACTCGTAGCACTCGCCCGCCGCGTGCTCGATGTAGCGCGCCTCGTCGCCGACCTCGACGCCGCCCGTCCCGCCGACGCGCGCGTCGAGGCGGTTCGGCGAGCCGGGACGTCCGCCCGCGATCCCGGGCAACGGGAAGCGCTTGCCGACGACGTAGGTGTAGATCGTCGCGGGCGCGAGGACCTGCTTCCGGTAGAGGCTCCCGCAGTTGCCGCGGAACTCCCCCGCCCCGCCGCTGTCGGTCTCGTAGTCCCGCCAGAGCTGCCGGATGGGGAAGATGGACTCGTTGATCTCCGCCGTGGCGCGGATCAGGTTTCCGAACGACACGTTCATCCCGCCCCAGCCGTCCTGGCCCTTCACGGCGCCGCAGTAGGCCGCGAACGTGTCGACGGAGTGGTCGATGAACATCTTCCCGTCACGCGGGTTCGTCCCGAAGATGACGGTCGGCATCCCCATCTTGTAGACCTGCGGGCAGGTCCGCTCGGGGACGACGCGCTCGAGCGCCTTCGCGACCGCCTCGCCCACCTCCGTGCCGGGATGATGCGTCCCCGCGGCGACCGACCGTCCCTCGGGCGGGTTGAGACAGCAGCCCTTCGGCACGATCAGCTCGATCGACTCGAAGAAGCCCTCGTTCTTCGGGATCGTGGGGTCCATCATCGAGGCGAGCTGCGCGACGACGTAGCCCCGGGTGTTGCCGAAGGTCGAGTAGGCCTGGATGTCGGGACGGTCGTCCGAGCCCGTGAAGTCGACGGTCAGGTCGCTGCCGTCGACCGTCACCTTGCAGTGGACGTGGATGTCCTTCTTCCCGTGCGGGTCGTGGTCCACCCACGCGTCGGCCTCGTAGACGCCGTCGGGCCACTTCGCGACCTCTTCCTTGAAGCGGCGCCGGGCGTACCCGATGATCCCGCGGACGGCGGCCTGCACGGTTGGCGTGCCGAACCGCCCGAGCACGTCCTTCAACCGCTCGACGCCGAGCTGCGCGGCGCCGACCTGCGCGCGGAGGTCTCCGAGGAACGTCGGCGTGCGGTTGTTCACCGCCATCATGTACTCGACGTCCTTCCGCTTGACGCCCTTCTCGAAGATCTTGACCGCCGGGAAGCGGACGCCCTCCGCCCAGATGTCCGGCGCGTTCACGTTGTAGCCGCCCGGCGCCCCGCCGCCCGTGTCCGCGTGGTGACACTGGATCGACGCGATCAGCACGCACTCGCCGTCGTGGAAGACGGGCGCGAAGATGTTGTAGTCGGGCAGGTGGCCACCACCGTGGTACGGATCGTTCGCGACCAGCACGTCGCCGTCGAAGAGGCCGTCGGGACCGAAGAACTCGACCGCGAAGCGCACGGGCAGCGTGGACGACAGCATGAACTGCGGGATGCCGACGGACAGCGCGGCGAGCTGTCCGGTGCCGTCGAGGATGGTCGCGTTGCGCTCATTCGACTGGTTCAGGATCGGCGTCGTCGCCGTGAGGCTCACGTGCGTCGCCATCTCGTAGCAG
>CAZLYE010000453.1:0-4572 GCA_964562865.1 uncultured Binatia bacterium (SeqCode)
GGTGACGCGGTCCCGCCAGCCGTCCAGGTCCGCCGCCGCGCCCCGCGCGCTCGCGAGGCCGACGAGCAGCCACGCGACCCCCCACCTCCGCTGCATCGGGCGCTCATAGTCGGTTCGGGCCCGACCGGAAAAGGGCGAGACATCGACGCGCCGATCGCGTCCGCCGGTCGCCCCGGAGCGCGGCCCTCACTCCGACTGCAGCTGGTGGAGGCGGGCGGCCATGGACGACTTCAGGGCGTCGTGGGCCGGATTGTCCATCACGTTCCGCAGCTCGAACGGATCGGCGTCGAGCTCGTAGAGCTCCTTCTCTCCGGTCAGGTACTCGACGTACTTCCACGTCCTCCCGTCGAAGAGGCCCTTCACGAGGGCGTTGGTCGGGATCGGGCTGTGCTCGCCCCAGTGCTCGTTCAGGAGGTCGGTTCGCCAGGCCGTCGAGGTGCCCGCGAGCAGCGGGACGACGCTCACGCCGTTCACCAGCTCGGGCGGCCGGACGCCGGCGAGCTCAGCGATCGTGGCCGCGAAGTCGACGTTCAGCACGATGCGATCGTCGGTCCGCGGCGCGGTGCCGGCGAGCGCCGGGTAGCGCATCACGAGCGGCACCCGGATGCACTCCTCGTACGGGCACTCCTTCTGCAGCCAGCGGTGCGACCCCCACGAGTAGCCGTTGTCCGAGGTGTAGATGACGAGCGTGTTCGCATCCTGCCCGATGTCGCGCAGCGCCTGCATGATCGCGGCGACGCCCTCGTCGACCGCCTGGAGCGTCTCGAGCTGCCGCACGCGAAACCGGTCCGTCGCGCGCGCGTCCTCAGGCGTCCAGCGGAGGGCACGCACCCAGGCGGGCTTGTCGGCGACGTCGGCCTCGGCGTAGTTCGGCGGCCGGAAGGGCGCGATCCCGGCGAACAGTCCGACGTGGCGGGGTGCCGGGGTCGCGGGCGGGTGCGGTCCCTTCTGGCTCACGTGCAGGAAGAAGGGCCGTCCGTCCGCGCCGCGCGCGTGGATGAAGTCGACCGCGTGCCGCGTCATCACGTCGCCCGAGTAGTCGGCGCTCCGCGCGCCGTAGCGCTCGAGCGTGCCGTTGTGGTTCACGTCGTAGTCGAAGTACTTGACCTGCACCTGCACGAACCAGTCGTCGTAGCCCGGCGGGATGCACGGCGAGAGGGTCGCGTACCCGTTCAGGTACTTGCCGATGAAGCCCGTCGTGTAGCCCTGCGCCTTGAGCCAGCGCGCGACCGTGCAGTGGTCGTCGAACGCGCCGACGCCGCCCTCCGGCGGCAGGTTCGTGTGCACGCCGGTGTCGTGCGCGTACCGGCCGGTCAGGATGCTCGCGCGGCTCGGACAGCAGACGGCGGTCGTCACGTGACCCTGCGTGAACGTGACGCCGGATTCGGTGAGCTCCCGCTGGACGTTCGGCATGACCCAGCCGGGCCGCTTCCGCGCCTGGTGCGTGGCGTCGACCGTGTCCCAGCGCTGATCGTCGGCGAGGACGATCACGAAGTTCGGGCGCGGCGCGCCGGGCACGATCGTGACGGGGCAGGGAGCCGGCGCGCTGGGCGTGCACGTGGGCGTCGGGACGACGAGGCGGCGGGCGATGGTCGCGGCCTCGTCGCAGAGGCAGGCGGCGGCGTCCGCAGGTGCGGTCCGGCCCGCACATGAGCCGGCGAGCGGCGGCGCGACGGCCCGGCCACACCGATCGCCGGCGCGCTGCCGGCAGAGCGCGAGGTGCCTCGCGGCCCGGCCGTGCCGGTCGCGGCGGACGGTCCGCGCCATGAACCGGAGACCCTCGCGGAACAGACGGCGCCGGCACGCCGTGCCGGTGTCCCCCACCTCCGCGAGGAGCGCACGCACCTCGCACTCGATCGCGTTGGTGCACTCCTCGTCGGTCGAGGTGGGGAGCGATGCCGAGAGGTCGCACGAGCCGGGACCGTGCCGCTGCGCGCAGCCGAGGAGCCTCGCGCCGGCGCGCGCGATGCCGCGCGCGACGGCCTCGTCCCCGAGATCGCAGTCGTGGTCGACGTCGCTGCAGTCGATCTGCCGGGCGCCGGCGCGCGGCGCCGCGGCGGCGAGCCACAGACCGAGGAGGACCGCAGCGGCGGCGCGCGGCATCGTCGGCTAGAGCCGTCCCCCGAGCGGGATCACGATCGTGGGCGCGTCCGGTTGGTTCGTCCTGGCCGTGATCCGGGCGTGGACGGGACGGTGCGCCGGTCCGCCCGCGTACCGGACGACGACGTCGTACTCCCTTCCCTCGTGGACCGGGCTCACCGTCGCGTGGAAGTCGGCGTCGCTCGACTCGACGCCGAGGATCCGGAACCCGGTGGCGCCCGGCTCGTCGATCCTCACGTGGAGCACCGGAGGCTTCGCCGCCGGCTTCACGGTGAGACGCGCGGGGACGACCCGTGCCCGGGCGACGACGAACACCACGACCCGGAGCGGGATCGTCTCGGCGCCCGGGAGGTCGGTACCGAGCGTCACGCTGCGGACCGCCTCGCCGACGGGAGCGCTCGCCTTCGGCGTGACCGTGACGACCCAGCTGCTGCTCTTCCCGGCGACCCGCCCGCGCCCGCCCGCTCGCCGGCCGGCGGGCCGGACCGCCGCGGTGAGGAACGGGTCCGCCTGCACCGTGAGGACGGCGAACGCGTGCCCCTCGGTGGACGAGACGGTGAACTCGGCCTTCGTCTCGCCCCCGACCGTGCGGAGGACGGGGATCGCGACCGGCTCGACGGAGACGACGGGCTCGACGTGGGCCTTCACCTGCAGCACGGCCGCGATCCGCTCCGGGCTGCCGACGTAGACGCTGATGGCCTTCGTGATCGCACCGCTCAGGTGCGTCGTGTCGAGGCTCGCGGTGACCTTGCCCACCCCGCCGGGGGGGATGACCTTGTCGAAGGAGGTCACGGTGCAGCCTCAGCCGGGCTTCGCGTTGATGCCGAGCGGCTCCGCTCCGACGTTCTTCAGCACGAAGTCGTGGCGGAGGGTGACACCCTGCCTCACCGTGCCCGCGTCCCACTGCTTCTCCGCGACCTCGAGCGGGACCGGGGCCACGGCCGGGCCCTCGCCGCGCGCGGCGGTGACCGCGAGAAGGACGAGCGGCGCGAGTGCGAGATGCCGCACGCCGATCAGACGCGTAGCGCCGCCAGCTTCTCCGCGGTCGGGCGCCCCTCGGGATCCCATCCGCGCAGACGGTAGTACTCGATCAGCATCGGCTCGAGCGGCACCACGTGTCCCGCCGACATGCCCTCGCCGAGCGGCTCCTTCAGCATCCGCGGCGGGAGCGAGTCGTCCTTCCGCCCGAGCCCGGCCCTCACGTTGTACACCCGCTCGAGGTTCCAGATCCGCTCGCCCGTGGTGAGCGCCTGCTCCGCGGTGAGCTTCGTGCCGAGCGCGGTGCCGACCATCTCCGCCAGCGTGCCGGGCGGCATCGCCATCGTCGAGAAGAGGCAGATGCCCGACGCGTCGGTGAACGCCGTCTGGTTCTGCAGGAGGCAGAGCCACTGCGCCTTCTCGTCGGTCGTGAAGGGGTCGAGCTTCACGGGGTTCCCGAAGTGCTCGAGCGACACCATGTAGCCGCGGAGGTGACAGGCGCCGCGGTTCGACGTCGCGTACGCGAGCCCCATGCCGACCGCGCCGCGCGGGTCGTAGGCGGCGAAGGCCTGCTTCTTGGAGCCGATGAAGAGCTCCGGGTGGCCGTAGCGCTCGGCGACCCGGTAGCCGCCGTCGGCGAGGAGACGGCCGAAGCCCTCGCCGCGGCCCATGAGCTCGATCGCGTGCACCATGGCCTCGTGGTCGCCGAAGCGGAGCGGGAAGCCGAGGTCCTGCTCGGGGAGGTGGCCGCGCTCGAAGAGCTCCATCGCGGTCGCGACGGCGCAGCCGGCCTCGATCGTGTCCATCCCGTACTCGTTGCAGAGGTAGTTGGCCTTGATGATCGCGGCGAGGTTGTCGAGGCCGCAGCTCGTGCCGAGGCCGAAGATGGTCTCGTACTCGGGGCCCTCGCCGTGGCCGTCGTACTTCCCGTGCCCGGTGATCTTCGTCACGCGCCCGCAGTTGATGACGCAGCTGTGGCAGCCGCGGTTGCGCGTCATGAAGTCTTCCTTCACGCGGATGCCGTTCACCTTGGCGGCGCCGGGGTACGTGCCCGCGAGGAAGTTCCGGACCGGCAGCATGCCGACCATGTTCATGTAGTCGACGGTCCCGGCGGTGCCGAGCATCGTGAGCCCGTCGGCGACCGGCGAGCTGCCGACCGCCTTCACGGCACCCCGCGCCGCGGGCACGAAGCCAGCCGGGTCGGCGACGCGGACGCCCTTCGTGCCCCAGCAGGCGATCGCCTTCAGGTTCTTCGCACCCATGACGCCGCCGACGCCGGAGCGGCCGGCGGCGCGCCCCCGGTCGTTCATCACGCAGGCGGTGCGCGCGCGATGCTCGCCCGCGGGCCCGATGCCGGCGATCTTGGCGTCGGGGTGCGTCTCACCACGGATCAGATCCTCGGCCTCGGCGACGAGCTTCCCCCACACGTGCTTCGCGGAGCGGATCTCGACGCGGTCGTCGTGGACGTTCAGGTAGACGGGCTCGCGCGCGGCG
>CAZLYE010000454.1:0-4344 GCA_964562865.1 uncultured Binatia bacterium (SeqCode)
CTGACGGAGGGATGGCCGCTCACGGCGCCGATCCGCCGCAATCCGCGCTTCTGCGCGGCGAACGGCGGGCTCCGTCCCCGCCGTGCCCTCGCCGTGCTCTCCCGCGCCGAGCGGACCGCGGTCGAGCACGAGCTGCAGGCGCAGATCGAGGCCGCCGTCCGCGCGGGCCTCACCCCCACGCACCTCGACTCCCATCACCACGTCCACACGGAATGGCCCATCGGCGCGATCGTCATGCGGCTCGCCGTCCGGTACGGGATCCGGAGCGTCCGCCTCACGCGCAACTGCGGGCCGCGGCTCGGGACGCTCCGCGCCGCGTACCGGGTGCTCTACAACCGGCGGCTCCGGGCCGCCGGGCTGGCGGGCTCCACGAACTTCGGCAGCGTCGACGACGTGGCGACGGTCTCCGCGCGCCGCGGCCGGGTGTGCGAGGCGAGCGTGCATCCGGGTCTCGACGCGGGCCGTCTCGTGGACCGGCGGACGGGGGAGGCCCTCGAGTCGGTCGTCGGTCGGCTGAGGGGCGTCGGCGAGATCGAGCTCGATGCGCACGCCGCGGGCGGCGAGGCGGGTGCATGGCGGGTCGGATGACGCGGGTGTTCGACGTGGTCGGTGCGTCGGTTCTCCTCGTCCTCGGGGCGCCGATCCTCGCCCTCGCCGTGCTCGCGATCCTCGTCACGATGGGGCCGCCCGTGCTCTTCCGCCAGACGCGGACGGGAATCCGTGGCCGGTCGTTTGTCCTCCTGAAGCTCCGGACGATGCGTTCGCGGAGCGACGTCGGGACGTGTGACGAGGACCGCCTCACGACCCTCGGCCGGATCCTCCGGGCGACGAGCGCGGACGAGCTTCCGCAGCTCTGGAACGTTCTCCGCGGCGACATGGCGCTCGTCGGGCCGCGGCCGCTCCTTCCCGAGTACCTCGAGCGCTATTCGGCGGAGCAGGCGCGGCGCCACGAGGTGAAGCCGGGGATCACCGGCCTCGCCCAGGTGTGCGGCCGGAACGGTCTCACGTGGGCGCGGAAGTTCAGGCTCGACGTCTGGTACGTCGATCACCGGACCCTCGGCCTCGATCTGTGGATCCTGGCGGCGACGGCGAAGGCGGTGGTTGGAGGACGCGGCGTCGCCGCGCCCGGGCATGCCACGATGCCCGAGTTCCTGGGCGAGCCGCGGAGGGGGCAGGCGTGAGCATCGCACGCTACCTCGTGATCGGCGCCGCGGGGCACGCGCAGGAGGTCGCGTGGTCGCTCGACGAACGGATGAGGGCCGAGGGCCGCCGCTGCGAGTTCCTGTTCTTCGACGACGCCGTCCCCGCGGGGCCGGTGGCCTCGGGCCTGGGCTCCGTCGTCGGGCCGCTCGACGCGGTGGAGCATCACGCCCGCCGCGGCGACGCGCGGCTCGTGCTGGGCATCGGGCTCCCGCGGACGAAGACCCGCGTCGTGACGCGGCTCGCCGCGCTCGGTGTGCCGTGGGCGACCGTGATTCACCCCGGCGCCTCGCTCGGGCGCAACGTGTCCATCGGAGAGGGCAGCTACGTCGGCCCGGGTGCGATCGTGACGGTGAACGTCGGGATCGGCCGGTTCGTGACCGTCAACACGCACTGCCTCCTCGCGCACGAGGACGTGCTCGGGGACTTCGTCACGCTGCACCCCGACGTCCACCTGTCGGGCAACGTCTCCGTGGAGGAGGGCGCGGAGCTCGGAGCCGGCGCCGTCGTGATCCCCGGCATCACCGTCGGCGCGTGGGCCGTCCTCGGCGCGGGCACGGTCGTCGTGCGGCCGGTGCAGGGGGAGCGGACGTACGTGGGGGTTCCGGCGCGCGAGCTCGTGCTCGGCGAGGAGGGCGCCCGCTGATGCACGGGCCTGCGCTCGATCGGTCTGGAGGAGGGTGTTCCATGGACGTCGGCACGGCAGCGGAGGGGGGGCGGCCCCAGGCGAGCCCGAGGCTGATCGATCGCATCCGCGATCGCGACGCGCGGTGCGGGATCATCGGCCTCGGCTACGTCGGCCTGCCGCTCGCCCTCGAGTTCGCGCGCGCCGGATTCCGGACGACCGGTATCGACGTCGACGGGACCAAGGTCGACGCGATTCGCGCCGGGCGCTCCTACATCGTCGACGTCTCCGACGACGAGATCGCGACGCAGGTGGACGCCGGGCGCTTCGTCGCGACCACGGACTTCGCCGCCATCCACGAGCTCGACACCATCAACATCTGCGTGCCGACCCCGCTCCGGAAGACGAAGGACCCGGACCTCACGTTCATCGTGGCCGCCGTGAAGGAGATCAGCCGACATCTCCGGCGCGGGCAGCTCGTCATCCTCGAGAGCACCACCTACCCGGGAACGACGGAGGAGGTGGTGCAGCCGGCGCTGGAGAGCTCGGGGCTCCGGGTCGGGCGCGACTTCTGCCTCGCCTTCTCGCCCGAGCGGATCGATCCCGGCAATCCGCGCTTCAACACGCGCAACATCCCGAAGGTCGTGGGCGGGGTCACCCCGTACTGCACGGAGATCGCGCAGACCCTCTACGAGCAGTGCCTCGAGCGCGTGGTGCCCGTGTCATCGCCGCACGTCGCGGAGATGGTGAAGCTGCTCGAGAACACCTTCCGCAGCGTGAACATCGGCCTCGTGAACGAGATCGCCCTCATGTGCCACGCGATCGGGATCGACGTGTGGGAGGTGATCGAGGCGGCGAAGACCAAGCCCTTCGGCTTCATGCCCTTCTACCCGGGCCCCGGCCTCGGCGGCCACTGCATCCCGGTCGATCCGTTCTACCTCTCGTGGAAGGCGAAGATGCACGGCTTCGAGCCACGCTTCATCGAGCTCGCGGGGCACATCAACTCCGGGATGCCCCGGTTCGTGGTCGAGAAGGTGACGGACGCGCTCAACGCGCACTCGAAGAGCGTGCGCGGTTCGCGGCTCCACGTCCTCGGCGTCGCGTACAAGCCCGGGGTGAACGACGTGCGCGAGTCACCCGCCCTGACCGTCATGCGACTCCTCAGGGAGAAGGGAGCCGTGCTCTCCTACAGCGATCCCTACGTTCCCGTGATCCGCGACGAGGAGCTCTCCCTCGACTCGGTGCCGCTCCAGAACGGCTGGCTCGGCCACGTCGACTGCGTGGTGATCCTGACCAACCACGCGGGGTTCGACTGGGAGAAGGTGGCACGCACGGCGCGTCTCGTCGTCGACACGCGGAACGCGCTCCAGGGCCAGGGGGGCGATCACATCGTCCGGCTGTAGGACGCACGGGGTGGAGGAGGTGGAGGCGTGATGCCAATCGTTCCCATGTCGGCGCCCGACATCACGGCGGCCGAGCGCAAGGCGGTGCAGGAGGTTCTCCGGACGTCCACGCTGAGCATCGGGCCGCAGCTCGATCTCTTCGAGCGGAGCGTCGCCGGGGCGCTCGGCATGCGCCACGCCGCGGGCATCAGCAGCGGGACGGCCGGCCTCCACCTCTGCATGATCGCGGCGGGCGTGGGTGAGGGCGACCTCGTCCTGACGACGCCCTTCAGCTTCGTCGCGTCGGCGAACTGCGCGCTCTACGTCCGCGCACGCCCCGTGTTCGTCGACGTCGACCCCGAGACCCTGACGATCGATCCCGAGGCGGTCGCCCACCGCGCGCGCGTGCTCCTGCGCCAGGGCCAGCCGCTCAGGGCGATCCTCCCCGTCCACGTCTTCGGACAGCCGGCCGACATGGACCCGATCCTCGACGTCGCGACGCGCCACGGCCTCGCCGTCGTCGAGGACGCGTGCGAGGCGATCGGCGCGCGCTACAAGGGCGCGCCAGCGGGCACGCTCGGCGACGCGGGCGTCTTCGCCTTCTACCCGAACAAGCTCGTGACGACGGGCGAGGGCGGCATGCTGGTCACACGGCACGCCGAATGGGACGCGCTCTTCCGGAGCCTCCGCAACCAGGGGCGGGACGTCTTCGACGGTTGGCTCCAGCACAGCCGGCTCGGCTACAACTACCGCCTCGACGAGCTGAGCGCCGCGCTCGGCGCCGTGCAGATGGGCCGCCTGGACGAGCTCCTCCGGCGGCGCGAGCGCGTCGCAGGCTGGTACTCGACGCGCCTCGCACGGATCGAGGGCGTGACGCTCCCGTGCGTCGCCGCGTGGACCAGCCGCATGAGCTGGTTCGTCTACGTGGTGCGGCTCGCGCCCGGCGGCGAGCGGGACCTGGTCATCCGCGAGCTCGACCGCCGCGGCATCCCGGCGCGCCCGTACTTCCCGCCGATCCACCTGCAGCCCTTCTACCGGGCACAGTTCGGGTTCCGGCCGGGCGACTTCCCTGCGGCGGAGGCCGCCGGCGAGACGTGCCTCGCGCTGCCCTTCTTCGGCGGGATGCGGGAGGCGCAG
>CAZLYE010000455.1:0-3434 GCA_964562865.1 uncultured Binatia bacterium (SeqCode)
CCGCTCGGCACCCGGTCCCATCCGTTCGCGGAGCAGAGCGAAGAACCGCAGGTGCACCCGCATCCCTCAGGCGCGCAGGAGATGGACCATGTGGCCCAGCTCGGGAACGACGAGCTTCTCCATGGCGAGCTCGACGGCGGCGGGCGCACCGGGAAGCGACACGACGATCTTCCCGCGCGCGACACCGGCCGCGGCGCGCGACAGCATCGCCGCGGCGCCCACCTGCTGGTAGGAGAGCATCCGGAAGAGCTCCCCGAAGCCCTCGAGCCGCTTCTCGAGGAGCGCATCGAGCGCCTCGAAGGTGGTGTCGCGCGGCGCGAGCCCGGTGCCGCCGTTCACGATGACGGCGTCGAGCGTGGGCGACGTGAGGAGCTCCTCCACGTGCGCGCGGATGCGCGCCGGCTCGTCCGGCAGGATCGCGTAGTCGGTGATGCGATGGCCGGCCTCCTCGAGGAGCGCCCGGATGCAGACGCCGCTCACGTCGGTCTCCGCCGTTCGGGTGTCGCTGACCGTGACGATCGCGCACGCGACCGCGTGCTTCGCCTTCCCGTGGTGCCCGTGCGCGCTCACGCCTCACCCCGAGAGCTTCGGCGGCGGCTCGATCTTCGACGCGCACGGCGTGCCGCAGCGCTGGCACACGTACTCGTGCTTCTCGCCCTCGAGGAGCACGAGGAGCAGCCGTTTGCGGACGGGCATCGCCTGCCGGCACCGCGGGCAGTGGAGCAGGCTCGCCTCGAGCGAGCCGTACGCGTCGGGCTGCCGGCCCCGGCGGGGAGGACCACCCAGCATGTGGAATGGTTACCCGGTTGGGCGCGCGGCCGCAACGCTTGCGGGTCCGGCACCCCGCCGCTATGACCCGACCCGACCGCATGCCGACCGTGTACATCGAGACGTACGGCTGCCAGATGAACGTGGCCGACACGGAGCTGGTCCTCGGCCATCTCCGCGACCACGGCTACGGCCGCGTCGAGGCGCCGGACGAGGCCGACGTGATCCTCCTCAACACCTGCGCGATCCGCGAGCACGCCGAGGCGCGGGTGATGGGACGGCTCGCCGAGCTGGCCCGCCACAAGCGCCGGCGCCCCGACGTGCGGATCGGCGTCACCGGCTGCATGGCGCAGCACCTCCGGACGACGCTCCGCGACCGGGCGCCGTGGGTCGATCTGCTGGTCGGCCCCGACGGGTACCGCCGGCTGCCCGATCTCCTGCGCGCAGGCGACGCCGACCCGCACGTCGGCCTCCGGCTCGATCCGACCGAGACCTACGCCGACCTCCCGGTCGCGCGCGCACCCGGCGTCCGCGCCTGGATCACCGTCATGCGGGGCTGCGACCGCTTCTGCACGTTCTGCATCGTGCCGTACGTGCGCGGTCGCGAGCGGAGCGTCGCGGGCCCGGCGGTCGTCCGGCAGGTCGAGGAGCTCGCTGCGACGGGAACGCGCGAGGTCGTCTTCCTCGGGCAGACGGTCAACGCATACCACGACGGCACCTGGGACTTCGCGGAGCTCCTCCGCCGGGCGTCGCGCGTGCCCGGCATCCGGCGGATCCGGTTCACGTCGCCGCATCCCTCCGACATGAGCGAGCGCGTGATCGACGCGATCGCGGACGGCGGAGTCGTGGCGCCCCAGCTCCACCTTCCCGTCCAGTCCGGCTCGGATCGCGTCCTCGCGCGCATGGCGCGCGACTACACCGCCGCGCGGTACGAGGAGCTGGTCGCCCGCCTCCGCGCCCGCGTTCCGGGGATCGCGCTCTCGACCGACGTCATCGTGGGCTTCCCGGGCGAGGACGGCGACGACTTCGCCGCCACCGAGGCGCTCCTCCGACGCGTGCGCTGGGACTCGGCGTTCCTGTTCAAGTACTCGCCGCGCGAGGGAACGCGGGCGTTCCGCTGGGCGGACGACGTGCCGGAGGACGAGAAGGCGGCCCGGCTCGCGCGCCTCGTGACGCTGCAGGAGACGATCTCGGCAGAGATCAACCGCGGGCTGATCGGCTCTGACGTCGAGGTGCTGGTCGAAGGCCCCGCGCGACGGACGGAGGGCTGGATGGCCGGGAAGACGCCGCAGATGAAGACGGTCGTCTTCCCCGGCCCCGCAACGCCGGGCGACCTCGTCCAGGTCCGCGTCGAGGCCGCGACGTCGCACACGCTGAGCGGCCACGCGGTCCGCGCCGGCGTCTGATGCCCGCGGGAGGGACGGGGGGCGCCGTCGACGAGTGGGAGGCGGCGACGACGGTCCGCCGTCGTCGCCCCAAGGACCCGCGAGGAGACGGCGCCCCCCGTCCCTCCCGCGCGCACCGGCAGAGCGCCGCGATCACGGCGCGCGGCTCGCGCGTAGTGATCCGCCCCCCCGTCGCGCGCGACCGGGACGCGTTCCTGGCCGCCATGCGCGCGAGCCGCCGGCTCCATCGCGGCTCGCCTTCATGCTGATGGAGATCGTCCGGGGACAGTTCCAGGGCGCGTACCTCGGCTACTATGCCGCCGCGGAGCTCGCGGGCCAGGGCTACATGACCGAGGCGCTCCGCCTGGTCCTCCGTCACGCCTTCACGGCGCTCCGGCTCCACCGGATCGAGGCGAACATCCAGCCCGCGAACGCACGCTCGATCGCCCTCGTCCGCCGGTGCGGGTTCCGGCGCGAGGGACTCTCGCCCCGCTATCTCAAGATCGCCGGCCGCTGGCGCGACCACGAGCGGTGGGCGATCGTCGCCGAGGAATGGAGGGCACGCCGTTCCCCGAGAGACGGCAGGCGAGCGGGCCGGAAGCCCGCTCGCCCCCGAACGACCGTCCGCTAGAAGTCCTCGCCCCCGCCGCCGTGCGGCATCGCGGGCGCCGGCTCCTTCTCCTTCGGCTTCTCGGCGATCATCGCCTCGGTGGTGAGCATCAGCCCCGCGACCGACGCAGCGTTCTGCAGCGCCGTCCGCACCACCTTCGTCGGGTCGATGATCCCCGCTTTCATCAGGTCCTCGTACTTCTCGACGGCGGCGTTGAACCCGACCGCACCTTTCCCCTCGCGGACCTTCTCGACCACCACCGAGCCGTCCGCGCCGGCATTGCGGGCGATCCAGCGGAGCGGCTCCTCGAGCGCGTGCCGGACGATGCGGACGCCCGCCGCCTCCTCCTCGTCGAGCTTGAGACCGTCGAGCGCGGCCTGCGTGCCGGCTTTGCGCTCGACGCGGCCAACGTCGCCGATGAAACGCATCAGCCCGCCGCTGCGTTCGACCTTCGCCGTCTCGCGCGCGGCGCGCGACGCAATCGCTGATTCCGAGCCGTCGACGACTACGCGGCGCAGCATGCGGCCGAGCGCCATCGTCAGATCGACGCTGATGCGCCCGGTCCGCACCGCGGCTTTGATCAGCGTCAGTCCGGCGCGCAGTGGCACGGCGACGCCGAGCGTGACATAGGTGCCTGCGGTGATGGCGACGCCGACCGCCGCAAGACCGAC
>CAZLYE010000456.1:0-11502 GCA_964562865.1 uncultured Binatia bacterium (SeqCode)
CACGAAGCTCGTCCGGACGACGAGGAGGCGCCGCAGCTCGGCGCGGAGCGCCCGCGTCCCGCGGAGCAGGACGCGGATCTGCCGGGAGGCACCGGACTTTCCCGCCGGCGGCTTGCCGAGGTCGTGGGCGAGGGCGACGGCCTGCGGGCGCGCCTGCACGAGGATCCCGCGGGCGGTGTGAGCGCGCTGCTGGAGCGGCGTCTCCGCGAGCGCGCCGGGCGGGCGCGCCGTCGTGGTCGAGGCGGTCTTCCCCGAGAGCACGCGCGCCGTCGTGCCGAGGAGGTCGCCGATGCCCGAGAGCCGGGCGAGCACTGGCGCGGAGGCGGCGCTCATCGTGGATTCCAGGCTCCGCGCGGCGTTCTCGAGCGCGAGCGCCTGGCGGAAGGGGATCTCCACGGCAGTGCAGGTGGCTCGATCCGCGACCGGCTCGTGCAGGCACCGGCCGTCGCCGCACACGTCGGACGTGCAGGCGTCGCCGTCCTCTGCGCATTCGGAGCCGTTCGCCGCGGGCGGGCCCGGGGTGCACCCGCTCGGATCGTGCCCACGCCGCTCGGGCGCGCACACGGAGGTCGTGCACGCGTCCGCCGGCGTGCACCGGCTGTCGACCGGGACGTGGACGCAGTCCCCGCCGACGCACGCCTCGTCGGTGCACGAGAAGCCGTCGTCGGAGCAGGTGACCGGCACGCCGACGCAGACGCCGGCCGCGCAGCGGTCGTTCTCCGTGCAGTGGTCGCGGTCGTTGCAGGCCGGCCCGGACAGCGGCGTGTGGACGCAGGCGAGATCCACGCAGCGGTCCTGCGTGCACGGGTTCCCGTCGTCGCAGCCGATCGACGTCCCCGGCACGCAGGGGGGGCGGCGGTCCCCGTCGTGCTCACGAGCAAGTGCTGGGAGGGTGAGGGCGAGGGAGAGCACGACGAGGAGCCGCGCCACACCCGAGACCTAGTGCACGTGCCGGAACGCACCATCCCGTGCGTTCCCGCGCCCATCTCACCCCTCCGGGGGCCTCAACCCACCTTCACCGCCGTGCCGCGGTAGATCGGGAGGAGAGTCCATCGCTCGCGGCCGACGTTCTCGACCTGGCCGACGGAGAGGCGGCTCGCCCGCACGAGATCCACCGCCGGACGGTCGAGGTGACACCCGCCGCACAGGCGGCTCCAGAGCGGGGTCGCCCACTGCTGGAGGCGCGCCGCGCCGGGCTGCCTCGAGCGCGTGTGCTCGATGAAGAGGAGTCGCCCGCCCGGCCGGAGGACCCGCCGCACCTCCGCGAGCGCGGCGCCGGGATCCGGGATGGTGCAGAGCGACCACGTGACGACCGCGGTGTCGAAGCGGTCCGCCGCGAACGGCAGGTGCTCTCCGCTCGCCTGGTAGAGCTCGACCGGGACGTGGGCGGCCGCGGCCTTCTCCCGCGCGCGTCGCATCATGTGCGGGTCGGGCTCGACGCCGACGACGCGCTCGACGACCGCGGGATCGTAGAGCGCGAGGTTCAGCCCGGTGCCGATCCCGATCTCCACGACCTCGCCGCGCGCCTCGGGAACGACCAGGCGACGGGCGGGGTACATCGGCCGCATCGCCAGGTCGAGGATCGCCGCGACCCAGGGATGACCGGGCTCCACGTCAGTGCAGGACGCGCGGTCCGCGGGAGCCGAGGCTCGTGCCGCGCGAGCCGCGGCGCGTGAAGGAGCTCAGCTCCCAGCGATCGTGCTCGCGCAGGTACTTGAGCACGTAGAGATGCCCGTCGCCGCCGCGCACGCGGAAGTAGTCCGCGTCGTCGCCGTACCAGCGGTCGAGCAGGTCGTCCACCTCGATCGTGTGCTCGCCGAGAACGAAGCGGCGGGGACCGTCGGCAGCGCGCTCGGCGTGGCATTCGACGTGGATCCGCATGCCGACGGCTTATCGCCGGCCGGCCCGCCGCGTCAAGGTAGTCTCGCCCGGCGGACGCGGAGCTGGTATCGCAACCGCCATGGGAGACCTCGACGGGAAGATCGCGCTCGTCACGGGCGCGGGCTCGGGCCTGGGGCGGGAGATCGCGCGCGCGTTCGCCGGCGCCGGTGCGCGGATCGCGGTGAATGATCTGCGCGAGGCCGCCGCCGCATCCGTGCACGATGAGCTGTCGCAGCGCGGCGCGGCCCTCCCGTGCGGCCCGCTCGTCGGCGACGTCTCCGACTCCTCGCAGGTGCGCCGCTGGTTCGAGACGCTGGCGCGCGCGACCGGCGGCCGGCTCGACGTGCTGGTCAACAACGCCGGCTACGCCGACAACGACCCGGAGAGCCAGGCCCGGATGGCGCGGCAGGTGGAGGAGCTCGTGGCCGGCGGCCGCCTGACCACGGCGCTCGACACCACGCGCCGCATGAGCGACGAGCGCTGGATTCGGATGCTCGCCGTGCACCTGAACGGTACGTTCTTCTGCAGCCGCGAGGCGCTCGGGCTCATGGCCCCGCGCGGCGAGGGCCGGATCATCAACATGGCGAGCATCGCGGCGACGACCGGCATCGCCGGTGCGGCGCACTACTCGGCGGCGAAGGGCGGGATCGTCGGCTTCACGAAGGCGCTCGCACGCGAGGTCGGGAGCCAGGGGATCCTCGTGAACGCGATCGCGCCGGGCTACATCGAAACCCCGCTGCTCGACGTCCTGGGCGACCAGCGCGCCGCGCAGACGGCGCTCATCGCGATGCAGACGGTGCTCGGCCGGCTCGGCGAGGCGCGCGAGGTCGCGGCGACGGCTCTCTTCCTCGCCGGCCCGGGCGCGAGCTACTTCACCGGGCAGGTCCTCTCGCCGAACGGCGGCCTCGTCATCTGAGCGGACCAGGCCTTTGCTGGCCGCAGAACTTCGACTGACTCCGATTCAAGCTTGGTGGTACCGACGCGCTCGTGTCTGACCTCTCGCCACGATCCGCTTGCCCCGCGCCAGATCGTTGAGGACGTGACGTACTACAGCCGGGTTGGCTTCCCCGAGGATCTCCATCGCCTCCGCAGTCGAGAGGCTCCCACGACGCTGGATCTCATCGAGCAACCGCTGCCGTTGGCGCGCCCTCGCCTCCACTCCGGTCGCACCCGCGCGCAGTACGACCTCATCGGACAGCACGTATCGGGCCCCTCCTCGGCGGCCCGTGAGCACCAGAAGCCCCTTCGCTACTGCCCCGCTGAGCAGCGCTTCTGCGTCAACCTCTCCCATCAGCGACCGGACAGAGCGAGGCGTCACCGCGCCCTGCTGTCGGGCGAGGACCAGAATCCGCCTCTCCGCCGGAGCGATGTCCAAATGGCCCAGCAACCCGAGCCACGCTTGCTCTTCCACACTCAGGAGCGAGCGGTTGCGCAACGTGATCGTCACGGAGGAGGGTGACGCGACAATCGCTGGCGGCTCTAGGAGGCGCGCTTCCATCTCGCGGAACATGCGGTCGACACCTTCGCCATATTCCTCGACCAGGCCGAGAAGCTTGAGCACGTGCATCACTCGCCTGTTGCGCGAATAGTGTTCCTCCCGAATGTTGTCGACCGTGATGTGACCGGGGAGCGCGCCGGGACTCCGGATTTCAACGCGGTCGTCCCAGACAGTGATATCAACCGTGGCTCCCGTCAGTCCGTAGTCCCGGTGAGCAAGAGCATTGAGCACGGCCTCTCTGAGGACAGCGACGGGATACTCCGGGAGCGGCTCTCTTCGGGCACCGACTACAGCTTCATGCTGCGTTGTATGCTTCGAGAGAAAGGCCAGGACTTTATCGACCAGCTCCGGGATTGGACCAGACACATCCGCTCGAGCCTGCGTCGGCCCAGGCCCGGGAGCAACCCCGGTCCTTCGCACGAGCTGCACTGACGCTCCGACGACGTACTTGCGGGGGTCCCGGGCAAATAGCAGAGCCGCGGCCAGGGAGACAGCATAACCAGCTGGAGGTGACTCCACCCGCGCGACTCCGAGGTCGACCAACGCTCGGGGGAGACCGTCACCTCGGGTCTTCGGCCTTTCATCCGCAGCGAGGGCCCGGTTGACGAGATCGAGGTCGAAGTCCTTGAGGTCGGCAAGTGGGAGTCCTTCCTCCTCGGCGGACCGATTCTCGCGCTCGCGCACGAATCGAGCGAGCGCATCTCCCCTCAGAGGCTGGTTAGAGCTCCCGATCCGGCGCAAGAGGCGGCCGTCGGGAGTCGTGACGATACGCCCCCGCACATCCGGGACACCAACGAGGGTCACCTGCACACGCCCGACTGTGACCGGGCGAAGTCGCACTTCCACGCCACATTCGTGGGCGATTCTCGTCACGCGGTCGAGCAGGCCTTGGGAAGGAGGACAACCGATGAGATTCCTGCCATCGTCCACCCCCAGGGCAATGAGTCCACCGTCGGTCATGGCCATTGCCGTGATCACCTCTTCGATGTGGTTCGATCCGCTGCGAAACTCGAGCTGCTCGTGTTCTTGTCGACCGAGGAGGTCCCAGAATTCGTCCGCGGACACTCGGGGAGGAAGCTCTGGTATCCTCAGAGAGCTACGCATCGCATGGCGGAATAATCAAATCTTGGCCCAATAGTCAAGCTGAAGCTGTATTCTGACGTCAAGTTTGCACAATCCATAATCGGTGAGCTTCTCGGGACAGACTGTCTCGGGCAAGCTGCAGTTCCGGCACACGATCCCATCACCTCGCCTCTCTTCATGTACCGGCCACGCCGTGCGCCGCGGCGATGAGGTCGATCGGGTGCTCGACCGCGACCGGAAGTCCACGGAGGATCGCCCCCGCCCGGATCTGGAGGATGCACCCGGGATTCGCCGCGGCCACGACCTCGGCGCCGCTCGCCGCGATGCGGTCGAGCTTCCGCTCGAGGAGACGGCGCGCCATCGCCGGCTCCGTCAGGTTGTAGGTCCCCGCGCTCCCACAGCACGTGTCCGACTCCTCCAGCTCGACGAGCCGGATGTCCGGGATCGCGCCGAGGAGACGGCGGACCGGCTCCCGCACGCCCTGCCCGTGGGCCAGGTGACAGGGATCGTGCACGGCGACCGTCCGCGCGAGCGCCCGGTCGGGCGCGGGAAGGCCGATCTCGGCGAGGAGCTCGAGGGCGTCCCGCGCGCGGGTGGCGACGGCGCGCGCCGCCCCGTCGCCGGGGAGGAGCTCGCCGTACTCGCGGAGGAGCGCGCCGCAGCCTGCGGCGTTGGTGACGATCCAGTCCGCCTCCGGCGCGCCGAGCGTCGCCGTCGCGCCGCGCGCGAGCTCGCGGGCGCGATCGCGGTGCCCGAGATGCAGGGCGAGCGCGCCGCAGCACCCGGCCGCGCGCGGCACGAGCACGCGGACGCCGGCACGCCGGAGGAGGAGCGCCGTTGCGACGTTCGTCCCCCGGAAGAGCGCGTCGGCGACGCAGCCGGCCACGAGGACCGCGGTGCCGCGCGGTGCGCCCGCCGGCTCGACGAGCGTCGGCAGCGACGGCGCGCCGCCGGCCGGCAGCGCCGCGGCGTAGGCGAGCCACGGGCTCCGCAGGCGGCGCGCCGCGGGCCCGAGCCACGCTGCGCGGCCGAGCAGCCGGCGCGCACCGAGCGCGGCACGCCACGGCGCCTTCGCCGGGAGGAGCGACGCGAGCGCGCGACGCCCCCACCGCGCGCGCGCCGGACGGAAGGGCTCGACGAACGCGCGCGTGGCCTCGATGAGCGATCCGTACCGGACGCCGGACGGGCACGCCGTCTCGCAGGCGCGGCAGCCGAGGCAGAGGTCCAGGTGACGGATCACGCCCGACGTCGGCTCGAGCTGGCCCTCGGCGAGCGCGCGCATCAGATGGATCCGGCCGCGCGGCGAGTCCGCCTCGACACCCTCCTCGAGGTACGTGGGGCACGACGCGAGGCAGAGCCCGCAG
This sequence comes from uncultured Binatia bacterium (SeqCode), assembly GCA_964562865.1. Lineage (GTDB taxonomy): Bacteria > Desulfobacterota > Binatia > DP-6 > DP-6 > CAZLYE01. The sequence goes on from CAZLYE010000456.1 coordinate 5,827, forward strand.
TGCACGCACGTCATGAGCCGCTCGCGCTCGACGAAGCCGGCGTCCACCTAGAGCCCCCCGACGAAGCGTCCCGGCGCGAAGAGCCCCGCCGGGTCGAACGTCTCCTTCACGCGGCGCATGAGCGCGATCCCGGGGCCGGGGTCGCCCCACACGTCGACCGCGTGCTTGACGGCGGGAGTGGCCCGCTCGACCACCAGCGAGCCGCCGACCGCCTCGAGGCCCGGGCGGAGCGCCCCCACGAGCGGTGCCACGACGTCGGCGCGGGGAACCGCGATGCGGACGACGCCGCTCGCCGCGTGCGCGAGGCAGCGGAGCCCCACGCCCGCCGCCCGCCCGCGCGCCGTCGCGTCGGCCACGAGCGCCCCGACGCCCGTCGGGAGGAGGGCCGCGCGCAGCACCGCCGCCGCGGGCTCCACCGCGAAGTCGGCGAGCCCGGCGCGCAGCGCGGCGCCGTCCTCGACGGCGAGCGCCCGGAGCCCGCGCGCCCGCGCCAGGTCGGTCACGGCCGCGCGCCCGTGCTCCACCTCCGCTGGGATCCCGCCGAGCCCGACGACCACCGCCGCGCCGTCGCCGGGACCCTCGGGGAGGCCGCCCGGTCCCGCGAGCTCGAGCCAGAGGGGCTGTGCGCTCGCGTCCGCCACGGCCAGCGCGGTCTCCGCCGCGGCCTCGACCGACCCGCACGCAATCACGACCGCCTCTTCGCGCTCGGGCCGCGGCCGCACCTTGAACGTCGCCTCGACGACGACGCCGACCGTGCCGAGCGCGCCGACGTGGAGCTTCGGCAGGTCGTAGCCCGCGACGTTCTTGACCACGCGCCCGCCGCCCGCGACGAGCGCGCCGTCGGCACCGACCGTGCGGATGCCGATCAGGAGATCGCGCACGCGGCCCTGCGCGGCGCGGAGCGGACCGGAGAGGTTCGCCGCGACCAGGCCGCCGACCGTCGTCGAGCGCGGGCGCGGCGGGTCGAGGGGCAGCCACTGGCCGGCTGCGGCGAGCGCGTCCGCGACGACGGCGAGCGGGCAGCCGGCCTCGGCGGTGACCGTCATGTCGCCCGCCTGGTGGTCGACTACGCGCGCCAGGCGGTCGAGGCGCAGGAGCACGTCGCAGCGCGACGGCGGCGCGCCGACGTCGAGGTGCGCGCCGAGGCCGGTCGCGACCAGCGTCGCGCGCGCTGCCGCGGCGGCGCGCACGCACGCCTGCACCTCGCCGACGTCGCCCGGACGGACGACCCACGCCGGCACCACGCCGTCCACCGCGTCGCGCGGCCCTCCGGCGGCGACGTACCCGGCCCCGACGATCTCCGCCCAGACGCTCACATCGCCGCCTGACGTCGGGGCGCACGCGTCTCGACGCACACCTTCGCGTCGGGGAAGATCTTGTGCGGGTTGGCGCGTCCCTCGGGGTCGAACACCGCGCGCAGTCGCGTCATCGCGCGGAGGTCGTCGGGGCCGAAGAGGAGCGGCATCTGCGCCATCTTCTCGACGCCGATGCCGTGCTCGCCCGTGAGGCTCCCGCCGAGCGCGACGCACGCCTCCAGGATCTCGCGCCCGGCCGCGAGCACGCGTGCGACCTCGTCGCGGTCGCGCTCGTCGTACAGGATGATCGGGTGGATGTTGCCGTCGCCGGCGTGGAAGACGTTCGCGATGCGGAGGCGGTGCTGCTCCGCGGCCGCCGCGATCCGCCGGACGATCTCCGGGACCCGCGTCCGCGGCACCACGCCGTCCTGCGTGCAGTAGTTCGGGGCGAGACGGCCCACCGCGCCGAACGCGCGCTTGCGGCACTTCCAGAGCGCCGCGCGCTCCGCGTCGTCGCGCGCGACGCGCACCTCGCGCACGCCGCTCGCGCGGCAGACGCGGCCGATCCGCTCCGCCAGCGGGTCGAGACCCACCGCCGGCCCGTCCAGCTCGACGAGCAGCACGGCCCCGGCGTCGGTGGGGAGCCCCACCCGGTACGCGGCCTCGACGGCCTGGATGATGAGCCGGTCCATCATCTCGAGCGCGGCCGGGACGATCCCGGCGGCGATGATCCCGGACACCGCCTCGCTCGCCGCGTCGACGGACTCGAAGACGGCGAGCAGCGTCCGGTACGCCTCGGGTGCGCGGACGAGGCGGAGCGTCGCGCGCGTCACGATGCCGAACGTGCCCTCGGCGCCGACCACGAGCCCGACGAGGTCGTAGCCGGGACGGTCCTCGACCGCGCCGCCGAGCGCGACCAGCTCACCCGACGCGAGCGCCAGCTCCACGCCGAGGACGTGGTTGGTCGTGACGCCGTACTTGAGCGTGTGCGGCCCGCCCGAGTTCTCCGCCACGTTGCCGCCGATCGTGCACGCCGGCTGGCTCGACGGGTCCGGGGCGTAGCAGAGCGCGTGCGCGCGGACGGCGTTCGTGACCCACTGGTTGACGACGCCCGCCTGCACGACGACGCGGCGGTTCGCGACGTCGACCGCCTCGATCGTCTGCATCCGGCTGGTGCAGATCATCACCGGCGCGGCGACGGGCAGCGTCCCGCCCGAGAGACCGGTGCCGGCGCCGCGCGGGACGAACGCCACGCCCTCGGCCGCGAGCACACGCAGCACCGCCGAGACCTCGTCGGGCGAGCGCGGGAGGACGACGACCTCGGGTGTCGCGCGCTCGAGCGTGTAGCCGTCGCACTCGTAGACGAGGAGCGCCTCCGGCCGGTCGATGACGCCGTCGGCACCGACGAGCGCGCGGAGCCGCGTGACGAGCGCGCGCGACAGCATCGCGGGCCAGGTTTGTAGCGTCGCTCCGCCGTCGTGTACAGTGCGCGACCGTGACGATCCCCGGGGAGTTCGCGCCGCCCGCGCGCCTGCTGCTCGGCCCCGGCCCGTCGGAGGTCCACCCCCGCGTGCTGCGCGCCATGTCGGCGCCGCTCCTCGGGCACCTCGACCCCGCCTTCGTCGCGATGATGGAGGACGTGAAGTCCCTCCTCCGGCTCGTGTTCGCGACGACCAACCCGCTCACCTTCCCGATCTCCGGGACGGGCAGCGCGGGGATGGAGGCGTGCATCGTCAACCTGGTAGAGCCCGGGGACGAGGTCGTCGTGGGCGTGAACGGAGTGTTCGGGACGCGCATGGCCGACGTGATCGAGCGCGCCGGCGGCGTCGCGGTGCGCGTCGAGGCGCCGTGGGGGCGCGTGGTCCGCGCCGAGCAGGTGGAGGCGGCGCTGCGGAACTGCCGGCGGCCGAAGCTCGTCGCGCTCGTCCACGCGGAGACGTCGACCGGCGCGTGGCAGCCGCTGCCCGACGCCGCGCGGCTCGCGCACGAGCACGGCGCGCTGTTCCTCGCCGACTGCGTCACGTCGCTCGGCGGCGCGCCCGTCGAGGTGGACGCGTGGGGCGTCGATGCCGCGTACAGCGGCACGCAGAAGTGCCTGTCGTGCCCGCCCGGGCTCTCACCGGTGACCTTCGGCCCCCGCGCCCAGGACGTGCTGCGGCAGCGGAAGACGAAGGTCCGGAGCTGGTACCTCGACGTCACGCTCCTCCAGCAGTACTGGGGCGAGGAGCGCGTCTACCACCACACGGCGCCCATCTCGATGAACTACGCGCTCCGCGAGGCGCTGCGGCTGGTCGCGGAGGAGGGGCTCCCGGCCCGCTTCGCGCGCCACCGCCGGAACCACGAGGCGCTCGCCGCCGGCCTCGGCGCGCTCGGCCTCGGGCTCGCGGCGGAGGAGGGACACCGCCTGCCGATGCTGAACGCGGTGACGGTGCCGGACGGCGTCGACGAGGCACGCGTGCGCGGACGGCTCCTCACCGAGCACGGGATCGAGATCGGCGGCGGGCTCGGGCCGATGAAGGGGAAGGTGTGGCGGATCGGTCTCATGGGAGAGTCGAGCCGGCGCGCGCACGTGCTGACGGTACTCGCCGCGCTCGAGGATGCGCTCCGTGCCGAGAAGCGCCGCGTGGCGCCCGGCGCGGCGCTCGCGGCGGCCCAGGCCGTGTACGCGGCGTGAGCCGGCGGGCGGCGGCGCTCGCGCTCGCGCTCGCGTGCATGCTCGCCTCGGCGTGCGCGCCGCTCCTCCGCCTGCGAGCCGGCCTCCCGCCCCTGGACGACGACGCCGACACCGCCTCGCTCCGCGCCGCGATCGAGCGCACGCGCCCGGTGTGGGTGCGCACCGGCGACACGGCGACGGCCGCGGCGGCCGATCGCCTGCTCGCGATCCTCGACGCGACCGCGGACCCGCGCGCCCGCCGGGAGGAGGTCACGCGCGCGTTCCGCGTGGTGCGCGTCCGCGATCCGCTCCTCCTGACCGCGTACTACGAGCCCGAGCTGGCCGGACGCCTCGCCGCCGATCCCGGGTTCACGCACCCGCTCTACGCGCGGCCGCCGGACCTGGTCGACGTCGAGCCGCGCGAGCTGAACGCCGCATGCCGCTGCCGGCGGATGACGGGACGGGTCGAGGACGGACGGCTCCGACCGTATCCGACGCGCGGCGAGATCGACGCCGGCGCGCTCGCCGGCCGTGGGCTCGAGATCGCGTGGGCGGCGGATCCGATCGACCTGTTCGTGCTCCACGTGCAGGGCTCGGGCCGGCTCCGCCTCCCGGACGGGACGTCGGTCGGCGTCCGCTTCGCCGGGTCGAACGGCCGGCCGTACCGGAGCATCGTGCACGCGCTCGTCGCGCGCGGGCTCGTGCCGAAGGACCACGCGTCGCTCGGCGACATCCGCCACGCGCTCGGCACGCTCACGGACGCCGAGCGCGCCGAGGTGCTGGCGACCGACGAGCGCTACACCTTCTTCCGCCTCGCCAACGGGGGCCCGATCGGCAGCCTCGGCGTGGAGCTCACGCCGGGCCGCTCGATCGCCGCGGACTCGCGCGTCGTGCCGCCGGGTGCGCTCGCGTACGTCGCGACACGCTCGGTCCACCGCCTGGTCGTGAGCCAGGACTCGGGCGCCGCCATCCGCGGCGCGCACGCCGACCTCTTCCTCGGCCCCGGCCCCGAGGCCGAGGCCCGCGCCGGCTCGATGCGCGAGCAGGGAACGATGTACCTGCTGCTGCCCCGAAGCGACCCTCTGCCTCCGCGCGCGGAGCGCGCGGCCGAGCGAAAGCGAGCGGGGAGTGAGGACCCGTCGGGCTGCGCCCGACGGGGCGAGGGGCGGAGCCCCTCGCTGTAATCAGCGCCCGACGGCCACCGCCACCGGCGCGAGCTCCATCGGCTTCCCGCGTCCTATCGACGAGCCGAAGAACGAGAGCAGCCACGCGGTGGTGTATTTCTGCGTGAAGAGCCGGTGGATCGCCTCGACGCGTGCGGCCTCCGTGACCGGCCGGGCGCGCACGCGGAACAGGTAGCCCTCCTGCCGCGCGACGCCCGTCGGCGTCTTCAGCAGGTTCTGGTACCAGTCGGTCTTCCCGTCCTTGCCGGCCTGCACGACGATCTTCCCGTCGGACACGACGAACCAGATCGGCTTGGTGTGCTCGTTGCCGCTCTTGCGGCCCGTGGTGGTGAGCTCGATGGTGGAGCGATCCTGGATGCGGGCGAGCGCGGCCGCGACCTCGGGGAGCGGCGGCTCGTCCGCGGCCGCGACGGCGGCGACGGCCGCGAGGACGAGGAGCGTCACGAGGCGGCGCATCAGGCCTCCTTCGGCCTGAGAAACGTGGCCACGAGTCGCGCCGTGAGCCCGCGGGGAACGAAGCGTATCGTGCTCGCCATCACGCTGT
>CAZLYE010000457.1:0-5446 GCA_964562865.1 uncultured Binatia bacterium (SeqCode)
ACCGACCCCGAGCCGGCCCAGGGCTGGGCCCGCGTGACGTCGATGGCCCGCTGGCTCGCGCGACGCCGCCAGCCGGCGGGGACACGCCCGCGCGTCTCCGTCGTCATGCCGGTCTACAACGCCGCCGCGACGCTCGCGGAGTGTCTCACGCGTCTCTGCAACTCCACCTTCGCCGACTTCGAGATCGTGATGGTGGACGACGGCTCGACGGACCAGTCGCGGGCGATCGCCGCGAACTTCCCCGTGCGCGTCGTCCCGACGGCGGGGCGCGTCGGGCCCGCGGCGGCCCGGAACGTCGGCGCGCAAGCGGCCGAGGGCGACGTGCTCTTCTTCATCGACTCGGACGTGATGGTGCGGTCGGACACCGTGGAGCGCATCGCGGCCGCCCTCGAGCGGGGGGACACCGAGGGCGTGATCGGCGTCCAGGCCGCGGACATGCGGCACCACGACCTGGTGAGCCAGTACAAGAACATCTGGATGCGCTGGACCTACGTCCGCAAGACGGGCGACGTACCGCTCTTCTACACGACGGCCGCGGCGATCCGGCGGGAGGCGTTCCTCCGCGCCGGCGGCTTCGACCAGGGGTACGCCACGCCGAACGTCGAGGACACGGCCTTCGGGCAGCGGCTCGCGCACCTCGGCATCCGGGTCCGCGTCGACCCCGAGCTCGAGGTGGAGCACGTGAAGCGCTACTCGCTCACGGGTCTCCTCCGCACCGACTACATGCGCGCCGTGTCGCTCACGCGCCTGAAGCTCCGCGAGCCGCAGGACCTCGCGCGCAACAACACGTCGGTCCCGGGGAGCTACATGGCGAGCGTGCCGCTCGCGACGCTCGGCACCCCGCTCCTGCTCCTCGGGGTGGTGCTCGGCGTGCCGGCCGTCGTGGGGGTGGGGGCGCTCGCCCTCGCGGGAGCCGTGGCCCTCAACCGGGGCTTCATCGAGGCGATCCGGACGAGCGACGGCTGGGGCCGGGCGCTCGCGGCGATTCCGCTTCTCTGGCTCGAGCTCCTCGTGGTAGGGGCGGGCACAGGCGTCGGGCTGATCACGTACCTGCTCGGTCGCCGCTACTGAGCGTGAGGACGACCTGATGGGCTACTTCGACTACCTCAAGCACGGGCGGAAGATGTTCCGGAAGCGGGGCGAGCTGCCGGTCTACCTCGTCTACTTCATCACCGACGCCTGCAACGCGAAGTGCAAGCACTGCCTCCTCGCCGACGGGGCCCATCCGGGCTGGGAAGAGCCCTCGATGGTCTACCGCAAGCAGGAGCTCTCGCTCGAGGAGATCGACAAGGTCACGGCGAGCATGGGGAAGGGGAGCCTCATGTTCCTCCTCCCGACGGGCGGAGAGCCCTTCCTGCGGAAGGACATCGGCGAGATCGTCAAGATCTTCCACAAGAACACCGGCGTCCGGAACGTCGGCATCCCGACCAACGGCAGCACGACGGCGCGCACCGTCTCCATCGTGAAGGACCTGGTCGAGACCTGCCCCGACCTCGACCTCCACATCGACGTCTCGCTCGACGGCGTCGGCGCGCTGCACGACGAGATCCGCGTCTTCCCCGGGCTCTTCAAGCGCTCGATCGAGACCTACAAGGCGCTCCGCGACGTCGAGAAGCACCACAAGAACTTCAGCGTGCAGGTGGAGACGACGGTCTCCAAGCACAACGAGGACGTGCTGATCGAGAACTACGAGTGGTTCCGCCAGAACCTCGACGTCGACACGGTGTTCACGCTGCTGACGCGCGGCGCGCCGAAGGAGCCCCTCTCGAAGTTCTTCAACGTCGAGAAATACGAGGAGTACGCGGCGCACATGGAGAACGAGTACAAGTCGGGCTCCCTCTCGGGCTACGACTCGTTCCCCTTCGCCGACTTCATCAACGCGAAGCGGATCGTCCGCCACCGGCTCATCGCGAAGGTGGTGCGCACGAACGAGTACCAGATCCCGTGCTACGCCGGGAACCTCGGCGGGGCGATGTTCGCGAACGGCGACGTCTACCCGTGCGAGCTCCTGATCGACCGGAAGCTCGGCAACGTGCGCGACGCGGGCTACGACTTCCAGAAGATCTGGTTCAGCCAGGAGGCCGAGAAGGCCCGCCGCTTCATCCGCGAGTCGAAGTGCTTCTGCACCTACGAGTGCTTCCTGACGATCAACATCCTGTTCAACCCGCGCATGATGCCCGCGGTCCTGAAGGAGTGGTCGAGCCTGAAGGCGCGGAAGGTCTGGCGCCGGCTCACCGGCCAGGCCCCCGCGCGCGCCACGCTCGCGACGTGCGGCACGGGCTCCCGGGCGCCCGCCCCGGTGACGCACGCCTGATCGGCACCGACCCGCCCCCCCCAACAGCGAGGTAGAGACATGTACCGAGGAAGGCGCATATCCGTCGTGATCCCCTGCCACAACGAGGAGGACGGGATCCTCGCCGTGCTGCAACAGATGCCGTCGATGGTCGACGAGGTGGTGGTCGTCGACAACGCGTCGACCGACCGTACCGCCGAGGTGGCGCGCGGTGCCGGCGCACGCGTCGTGCCCGAGGGGCGCAAGGGGTACGGACGCGCCTACAAGACCGGCTTCGCGAGCGCACGCGGCGACGTGATCGTCACCATGGACGGCGACGGGACGTATCCTCCGGACTCGATCCCGCTCCTCCTCCACGTGCTCGTCGAGGAGCGCGTCGACTTCATCTCGGCGCGCCGGTGGCGGTCGCGCAGCGGGGAGTCGAAGAGCCCGATCCGGCTGCTCGGGAACGCCATCCTGTCCAGCACGATGATGTGCCTCTTCTTCCGCTTCATCATCGACTCGCAGTCGGGCATGTGGGTGTTCCGCCGGGACGTGCTCGACAAGATCGAGCCGACCAGCGACGGCATGGCGCTCTCCGAAGAGCTCAAGATACTCGCGTTCACGCACCCCGGGATCCGCTGCCTCGAGATGCCGATCTACTACGGAGAGCGGATCGGCGAGAGCAAGCTGAACCTCTGGCGCGACGGGTTCGGCAACCTCCTCTTCCTCGCCAGGATGCGGCTGACCCTCGGTCGCCGGCGCCGCCGGGCCGTCGTCACGCCGCTGCCCTCGTCCGAGGGGGAGCGGGTGTCGGCGCGCGCCGGCCGGCCCTGACCGGATGGCGCTCTGCCTCTCGCACACCGCGGCGGGCTACCTCGGCTACGAAGCGGTCCGACCCGGTGGCGCGCACCGCCCCGCGCTCCTCGTCGCCGCCGTCGCGCTCGCCAACGGGCCCGATCTCGACTTCCTGCCCGGTATGCTCCTCGGGCACCCGATGGCGTATCATCGCGGCGTGACGCACACGATCGCCGCCGCCGCCCTGGTCGGCGGCCTGGTCGCGCTCGGCGTCCGGCTCGCCGGTCGTGGCCGTCTCCCCGCGCGCGTCGGCCTCTGGGCCGGCGCCGTCTATGCCTCGCATCTCCTGCTCGACTTCCTCACGAGGGACTCACTCCCCCCCCACGGCGGTCGGTTTCTCTGGCCGTTCTCGGACAGGTACTGGCAGTCGCCGGTGACGGTGCTCCCCGAGATCGTCGTCGACGGCTCGGGCCCGTCCGCCTTCCTGGCGAGCCTCTTCGGCCCGCACACCGCGACCGCCTGGGCGCGCGAGATCGGGCTCCTCGCGTTCACCGTCGCGGCGGTGCACGCCGTCCGTGCCTGGCAGGGCACGCCCGCCTGGCGCGACGCCGTGGAGGGGTCCTGATCTGGGGCGCTGCCTACGCGGCCGCGCTCGTCGTGCTCCTCGTGCGCGTGCGGACCGCGGACACGCCGCTGCCGTCGCCGGTCGAGCCGCCGCCAGGCGAGCCGCTCTGGCTCACCCGACTCCACCACACGCTCTTCGCTCTCCTGCTCGGCGCTGCGCCGCTCGAGCGGCTCCTGACCGGCGGGGCGCCCGCGTGGCGTGCACCGGGTCTCGCCCTCCTCGCCGGCGGGGTCGCGCTCTATCGCGCGGCCGGCCACGCGCTCGGCGACGCCCTTTCACCCTTCATCGAGCCGCGCGCGGGCGCGCCGCTCGTGACCGAGGGCGTCTACCGCCACCTCCGGCACCCGATCTACCTCGGCGAAGCGCTGATCGCGGTCGGCGCGCCACTCACGATCGGGTGCCGCTGGGTCCTCGCGCTCTCCGCGGCCGCGCTCGCGGTCCTCGCCATCCGGATCGCGTTCGAGGACGAGGCCCTCTCCCGGACCTTCCCCGAGTATCCCCGCTATGCAGCCACGACGAAGCGCCTCCTTCCCTTCCTTTATTGACGAGCCGACGGCCACGGCCGACGCCGCCGGGGCGCGGCGCCTCGGCCGGGTCGCGCTCGTCGCGTGGGCGGCGCTCGTCTACCTGATCTACTGGCTCGGCGAACTGGGTCTGCGATGACCGACGCGATCCTCCTCGTGCCGCTCTTGCTCGCGTGCGCGGCGGCTGGTCTCGCCGCCATGCGCGCGCTCCGCGCGGCGCCGGCCGACGAGTCCGAGCGGCTCCTCGCGGGGCTCGCGGCCGGGCTCGGGGTCGGGGGCATGGTCGGTCTCGGCCTCGCCGCGGCCGACGCGCTCCGCCCGGTGCCCGTCGCGCTCGCCGGCGCGCTCGCCCTCGTGGTGGGCGGGCCGGACCTCGTGCGCGCGGTCCGCGCGGTCGACCTCGGCCGCGCCCGCCGGGCCTGGCTCCCGCTCGTCGTCTGCGCGGTCGTGCTCGTCGCCGAGCTCGCGCCGATGCTCGCGCCGCCCGTCGGCGGCGACCAGACGAAGTACCAGCTCGCGTACCCCCGCCTCTACGCCGCGCACGGCGGCCTCGTCGCGACGCCGTGGAGCTTCTGGGGGCAGATGCAGTTCCTGCCGAACTTCCTGTTCGCGATCGGCTTCGCGCTCCGGGGGGACGTGCTCGCGCGGCTCGTGAACGGCGTCTTCGGGGTCGTCGCCGCGCTCGCGCTCGCGACGCTCGTCCGCCGCCACCTGGCGCCGCGCGCAGGCGCGGCCGCCGGCGCGCTCTTCTTCACGCTGCCGCTCACCTGGTCCCTCATGACGCGTGCCGGCGCCGACCTCCCCGTCGTGCTCTACGCGGCGAGCGCCGTGACGGCCTTCCTCGACTGGGTGGACGCGGGCCGCGCCGACGACGTCCGCCGCGCCGCGCTGATGGCCGGGCTCGCGGGCGGCAGCAAGGTGATGGGGCTCCTCGTGCCGACGCTCGTCGGCGTCGCGATCCTCGCCGTCCTGGTCCGGCGGGCCGTGCCCGTGCGGCGCGGCGTCGCGACGGCTCTCGCGTTCGGGGTGCTCGTGCTCGTCGCCGCGTGCCCCTGGTACGTGCGCAACGCGCACGACACGGGCAACCCCGTCTATCCCTTCGGGTACGGCGTCTTCGGTGGCCGGAACTGGAGCAGCGCCGCGAGCGAGTACCTGGCCGACTACTACCGGCAGTACCAGACCGAGCAGGCGGTGCGGCGCGAGGGGGCGCCGTATCTCGGCCTCCGG